>NZ_JAQREL010000029.1:0-1577 GCF_028599255.1 Pseudoalteromonas sp. Angola-7 | reverse complement strand
TAGACATAATGACTCCCACACGGTGTTAGCCTCCGCTTTTCGTGGGTTAGCTTAATTCAAAGCCAGAGCCATAATTAGTTTGTCAATTAACTAAACAGCAGAGGCTAACATGAATAAACATAGCATACTTTTTATCGGTCTTGATACACATAAAGAATTCAATGAAGTCGCCTATATTGAAGAACATAGAGGTGCGCAACCTGTTCATCTTGGCCGAGTTTCGTCTTCCAAAGTGGCCGTTCAAAAGCTTGTTCGTCAGTTCGAATCGAAATACTCTGGCGCAACACTTCATTTTGTTTATGAAGCAGGCCCATGTGGTTATTGGATTTACAGGTTAATTACCAGCCTCGGCCATTGCTGTTACGTGGTGGCGCCCTCTCTTATTCCTAAAAAACCTGGTGAGAAGATTAAAACCGATAAACGTGATGCTCTTAAGCTTGCTAAATTACTTAAGTCTGAAGATTTAACACCTATCTATGTTCCCGAGCCTGAAGATGAAGCTGTACGCGATTTATCTCGTGCACGCGAAGTGGCAATGAAGGACTTAAAAGATGCCAAATATCAATTAAAGGCGCTGTTGCTTCGCAATAATATCAATTATAAAGGCACTGCGAATTGGTCACAAAAACATTTACGTTGGCTCACTGAGATTGTGCTGCCACACCCCGCTCAGCACATCGTCTTACAAGAATTTTTACACACAATTACCGAACGAATAAGCCGACTTGAACGGCTAGACAATGAACTAACACACCACGTTCACCAGTGGCGTTATTATCCTGTTGTCAAAGCAATACAAGCTATGCGTGGTGTCCGTTTGTTGGTCGCCACTGGCGTTGTTGCTGAGCTTGGCGATTTATCGCGTTTCGACCATCCCCGTAAATTAATGAGTTATCTCGGTCTTGTACCCAGTGAACACTCGAGTGGTGGCAAACGCCATATTGGCGCCATCACAAAATGCGGAAATGGCCGAGCAAGACGCCTTCTTGTGGAAGGTGCACACACTTATCGGTATGCGGCAAATATATCAACAGATATGCAAAAACGACAAGAAGGCTTACCAAAGGACATTATTGATATTGCGTGGAAAGCACAGATTAGGCTCTGCAAACGCTATAAAAAAATGATAGCCAAAGGGAAACACTACAATCTGGTTGTTACCGCCATTGCCCGAGAAATGATTGCGTACATATGGGCTATTGCAAAAGAAGTGGTGCTTACGCCAGTGAATACAAAACTTAGATTGGCAAGAGTACCCGCATGATAAACGTATTAGAGTTAATGCATGGGATCAAGCATCGGGTGTGGCACAACCACCGACGGCGTTAGGATGGCAGTGCAGCTAACGCTGCATTGAACCACGAACATAGACTGAAGACAGGTGCCACGACGAAATAAGTAAGGTCTGCTCTGTTACTAGAAATAGTAATAACCAACGAATATCAGCAAGATAACCGACGACATTACTTGCTTCATCCTATGTATTAACTCGCTCTAATTCGAGCTAAAGTAATTATGGCTTAAAAAGTTAGGCAGGGATCAGTGCGTTTAACTTGACAGTGGGAGTCATACCAACG
>NZ_JAQREL010000028.1:0-1614 GCF_028599255.1 Pseudoalteromonas sp. Angola-7 | reverse complement strand
GTGTAACTTACACCACCACAACCGATGCCAACGGTAATTGGTCTTTGGTGGGGCTTGATGTATCACTACTGGATGTAGGCTCTGTGATTGCCACAGCCACAGATGCAGCAGGGAACACACGCACAATAAGCTCAGATGACTTTGATAACACACCACCTACGCTCACAGTTGAGGTGGATGCACAAAGCAATAGCAATACACCTATAATCAGCGGTACAAGTGACGCAGGCGAAGGCGCACAAGTAACCATTGTGGTGACCGACAGTGGCGGTAACCCCCAAACCATTACCGCCCTTGTTGATGCCAACGGCGAGTGGAGCGCCACCCCAGCGACACCACTCAGTGAAGGTGAAAGCACAATTGAAGTGAGCGTACGCGACAGCGTAGGCAACGAAACCACCGTGAGTGAAACCACGACTATCGACACGCAAGCGCCAACGCTTACGATACAAAATGTAGGCGATATAAACGATTTAACCCCTACACTGCAAGGCACCAGTAACGAAATTGGCGGCACGGTAACACTCACCGTGACCGACAGTGATGGCGTTGTGCAAACCATTACCACCACCGTTGGCACGGATGGGCATTGGGATATTGAAGTGCCCAGTGCTCTGGCACAAGGTGACTTTACTGTAACGGCCAGTATTACTGATGCCGCAGGCAATGAGAGCACCGCCAACAGCAGTGGCAATGTAGATACCATTACCCCGGTTGTAACCGTGGATGCACTGGGGCTTGGTAACGACAGCACCCCACTTATTAGTGGTACTTCAACTGAGCCAGAAGGCACAGTTGTAAACATTGTAATCACCGACAGTAATGGCGATGAAACACCGCTCACCGCCACCGTTGATGCCAACGGCAACTGGCAAGCAATCAGCCCAGAATTACCTGATGGCAGCTACAGTGTACAAGCCAGCATTACGGATGCGGCGGGCAATACAGGCGGCGCTACGCAATCGGGCACCCTCGATAGCCTTGCACCAACACTGACACTCGATACTGTGGGTGCTACCAACGACAGTACGCCAACCATTAGTGGTACCACGAATGCACCAGCCGGCACGGTAATTAGCATCAGCGTTAGCGATGGCATTACCACCGAAACCTTTACAGCCACAGTCCAAGCGGGTGGCAGCTGGTCAGCGGATGTACCAAATGCACTGGTTGATGGTGAGCTCACCATTGAAGCCAGCGTGAGCGACAACGCCGGTAACTCTACCACGGTTAGTGAAACAGCCACGCTGAACACCACCGCGCCAAGCATTAGTATTAATACCTTGGTTGATACCAACGACACCACACCAACCATTAATGGGACAAGTGATGCAGCCGATGGCACTACCATTAGCCTAACGTTTGTAGACAGTTCAGGCGCTGAAACCACCACAACCACCACAGTAACCGGTGGCGTGTGGAGCGTTGCTGCACCGAGTGAATTAGCACAAGGCGAATACACAGTGACCGCCGAGGTAGACGATGGCCTGGGTAATATCGGCAGCGCGAGCGAAACCGGTGAGATTGATTTAACCCCACCGAGCCTTGTTATTACAGATAACGGCGTTAGCAACGACACAACACCGACGATCTCCGGCACAAGTGATGCGCCAC
>NZ_JAQREL010000027.1:0-26472 GCF_028599255.1 Pseudoalteromonas sp. Angola-7 | reverse complement strand
GCGTTTTGGACCCACCTGACCCCATGCCGAACTCAGTAGTGAAACGAAACAGCGCCGATGATAGTGTAGCATTTGCTATGTGAAAGTAGGACATTGCCAGGCTCCAAATAAGAGAAACCCGTTACAGAAATGTAACGGGTTTTTTGCTGTCTGGGATTTAATAAATAGCCAGACCCATGGCTAACTCACCAGAGAAGTAGAACAGCTCGAAGGCGAGCCCGGCCAACGATAGTGTAGCATTTGCTATGTGACTCTCTATCGCTATAGGCACTACGACATTGCCAGGCTCCAAATACAAGAAAGCCCGACTAGCAATAATCGGGCTTTTTTACGTCCGCAGAAAAGTGAAAAATACATTCCAGATATTATTCGCACAGTCTCCACCACCTCCGTAGCGTGAATTGAGGCTCACGAAGCCCGCGATTAAAGCACGCAATATAACTTAAAGTAATTAATTAATTTTAAACAGTTCATAGGGCTTAGCTTATTCTCATGCGTAGTACCTCAAGTTTGGTATAAGGCGGTTTGACTATCTATATAGCCTTTGCTTTGATTTACGCTGCGTAAGCAGGTCGTAAGCAGGTCGTAAGCAGGTCGTAAGCAGGTCGTAAGTTAGGTCGTAGTTATACAATCAGGTTTAGGTTGTGAAAAGCTCGTTTGATATATTAAATAAGCTTTGTAATTAGCTTATAGTGTACTTAAATCGTTTCGTTTTAATGAGCCACCTAAAAAGGCCCAGGGCAAATAACAAAGCGCTGGCTACACCTGATAAAACCCATAGAATTCGTAATGGCTGATCGCCAATGCTGCCATTGTGAAGTGGATGCAACCAGTTTTTAAATTTACTGGCAATGCTCATCTTATCTATATTAAAAA
This sequence comes from Pseudoalteromonas sp. Angola-7, assembly GCF_028599255.1. Lineage (NCBI taxonomy): Bacteria > Pseudomonadati > Pseudomonadota > Gammaproteobacteria > Alteromonadales > Pseudoalteromonadaceae > Pseudoalteromonas > Pseudoalteromonas sp. Angola-7. The sequence goes on along the minus strand of NZ_JAQREL010000027.1, from coordinate 25,596 downwards.
CACTTATGAGCTCTCCTGTGCTTGCATTTACTTGCACATAACTGTGAGGAAAGCGATAAGAGGGATCGCTTTTGGTTTTGAACCTAAACCGATATACCGCATTGTGATTTGACGGGGTTTCTACCCATGCTAGCCGTGTATTTGGCATGGCCTCTTGTGCTGTACTAAGTGCTGCTGATAAAGAAATACTGCGCTGGTGTTTTATTATTGCGCTGTTAGGTTTATCTATATTTCCAAGCAGGGATGTTATTAAAGGATCGGTTTGCTTTGGTATTGCCAGCATTATACCGGTTGCTGTTAATAGGATTAAAGGCAGAGCAAAAATTAAACCAAGCAACTTGTGCCAGTCATATAACAAGCCCAGTAAAGAGCTGCGCGCTTTAAACTTTAATGACTTAGCCAATTGCCCTTTTTTAGGCCACCAAGCGCATAGGCCAGATATGAGGAGTATAAGGCTACCTATTCCTATATAGCCTATAACGATTGTACCAGCGCTACCTGCAAGTAACGAGAAGTGTACGTTATAAATCCAGGTAACAAAGTAGTTACCCCATACATCCTCACGTAATATAAGCCTGCCATCAGGGCTTAGCCAAACCATAAGTGGTGCGAAAGCGTGATCCACTGTTTCGTTTGGGTTGTAATATCTTGCGGGAATATAATGTTTATTTTTAGTGCTTTCTAAACGCCACGAGCCTTGTTTATCTGGGTAGTGAGTTTTTAGTGTTTGATATGCGGTATCCCAATTTATAGGCCTCGCTGTTTCTGTACTTAAATTACTTATATTTTCATCTAGTTCGGGGTAATAAACGAGTATAGAACCTGTTAGAGCAATGAGTGCGAGTACACCTCCAATAGATAATCCTAGGTATAAATGTACACGTCTTGCTATTTTTCGCCATGAACCATTAAAACGCATAAAAGAGTGACCATTAAAAATATGCGGTATAGGGAAGGCGCATTGTATCTTTGTTTAATAGAAAAGAGCTGCGACAAAATGTCGCAGCAATAAAGTTAGCTTAGCAAACAAAAACGCCAGCTTTATAGGCTGGCGTTTAAATCAGGCTTGGTAATTAATTATGCTTTTGGGCCTGCATTTTTAATATCATCTGATACATCGTATTTAGCGAAGTTTTCAGTGAAGTCAGCGGCAAGTTTTGCTGCATATTCATTATATTTTGCTTTATCTTCCCATGTATTAATTGGGTTAAGTAGCTTGCTATCCACACCAGGGACTTCCACTGGTACGTCTAGATTTAATACATCGATATGCTGAGTCTCTACATTGGCTAATCTACCAGATACGATTGCATCTATTACAGCGCGGGTAGTTGGAATATCAAAACGCTCACCGGTACCGTATGGGCCGCCTGTCCACCCTGTATTAACAAGGTAAACCTTTGCGCCAAATTCGCGTACACGCTTCATAAGCAGCTCAGCGTAAACACCTGCAGGACGAGGGAAGAAAGGGGCGCCAAAACACGTTGAGAATGTAGATTCTATATCGCTAGTTGAGCCAATCTCTGTAGAGCCTACTTTAGCCGTGTAACCACTTAAAAAGTGAAAAGCTGCGGCTTCTTCGCTAAGTACAGAAACCGGCGGTAAAACACCGCTCACATCACAGGTTAAAAATACAACAGCTTTTGGCTCGCCAGCACGGTTTTCAACTTTGCGCTTTTCTACGTGCTCTAGCGGGTAAGCAGCACGGCTATTTTGCGTTAAGCTTGTATCGTTAAAGTCAGGTGTGCGTGTTTCATCAAGTACAACGTTTTCTAAAATTGTACCAAAGCGAATAGCATTCCAAATTACTGGCTCATTTTTTTGTGAGAGATCGATACATTTTGCGTAACAGCCACCTTCGATATTAAATACGCTTCCTGGTGCCCAACCGTGTTCGTCGTCACCAATTAAAAAGCGTGTTGGGTCGGCCGATAAAGTTGTTTTACCAGTACCCGATAAACCAAAGAATAGTGCTGTATCACCCGCTTCTCCTACATTAGCAGAGCAGTGCATTGGTAATACACCTTTTGCTGGAAGAAGAAAGTTTTGAACGGAGAACATCGATTTTTTCATTTCACCGGCATAACGCATACCAGCAAGTAACACTTTGCGTTGAGCAAAGTTAATAATAACAGTGCCGTCGCTGTTGGTGCCATCACGCTGTGGGTCACAAACAAACGAAGGTACATTCATTACCTGCCATTGGGGTAAATCAGATGCATTATAGTTTTTAGGCTCAATAAACATGTTTTTAGCAAAAATATGGTGCCACGCTGTTTCTGTAGTAACAACTACAGGTAGATAGTGCTCAGGGTCTGCGCCAACTTCTAGGTGAGAGGTGAAGTGGTCATTACTTTGCACATGTGCTTCTACGCGAGCCCATAAAGCGTCAAATTTGTCAGCATCGAATGGGCGGTTTACATTGCCCCATTGGATATCATCTTGCGTTGTTGCTTCTTTTACAATGAAGCGATCTTTAGGAGAGCGACCAGTGCGCTTGCCTGTAATTGCAACAAAGGCTCCATTTGCGGCTAGTGTCCCTTCGCCACGACGAATCGCATGCTCGACAAGTTCAGCTGCGGTTAAATCGACAAAACGTGTTGCGCTTGTAGTCATGTTTATACCTAACTATGTGTGAGAGTTTGAACGGGATAGCTCTGGGTTCTTAGTTCCCTTAAGCTGAAATTATAGTAACAGAAGGATTTGAGATATTCGAGCCTGTAAAGGCCCTAAAAACACATATATTTGCTAAAAAACATGAATAATTTCAATGATACCGGTGTCAGTAAATTAACAAAATTCATGACACCGGTATCATCATTTTATAATATAAAACCGCATATTTTGCGGCTTTATATTTGATTATGAGGTGGGAGGTTAATTAAAAATATTTTTAATATCTTGCTCGTAAAAAACATATTCTTTTAGGCAATAATGGCAGCTAATGTTAACAGCGCCATTTTCAGCAACATCATCAAGTAATGCTTGTTGGCCTACATTAACTAAAGCAGTAATGGTTTTCTCTCTACTACAGCCACATTTAAATGTAATAGCTTGCGGGTCAAATACGCGCGGGTTATCTTCGTGATATAAGCGCGTTAATACGGTATTGGCATCAAGCTCTAATAGCTCTTCGCGTTTAATTGTATCGCTTAAGGCTTCTAAGTGAGTAAAGTCATTAATTGATTTTTGCTTATCAACAGGCAGTACTTGTAAAAACAACCCACAGGCTTTGGCTTTCCCTTCTGTTGTGTCGGTTGCAAACCAAAGGCGTGTTTTTAGCTGTTCTGATTGCTCAAAGTAGCTTTCAATACATTTACTTAATGTATCGTGCTCAAGAGGCACTATGCCTTGATAACGTTCGCCTTTGGTTGGAGTAATGGTAATAACCATATAACCTTTACCTACAAGCTCTTTTACCGTTGTGCCGCTAACCTCGCTTTGCATGCGCGCAATACCACGCATATTTTGTTTATCGTCGCCGTTAATAACAGCGTATTTAACAGGGCCATCGCCTTGTAGCTGAACGGCTATTTCACCCTCAAACTTTAAAGTGGCAGTTAATAAACACGTTGCAACGAGTAATTCACCTAATAATGCTTTAACTGGCTCAGGGTAATTGTGATTAGCTATCATCTCGTTGTAGGCGTGCTCAATTTGAACGAGTTCGCCACGAACATCGAGTTTGTCGAATAAATAACGGTGCAGTAAATCTTGTTGCATGAGCGGCTATACCTAACTTGATTTCATTTTTAAAAGTTCGCGTCGTTGCTTTTTATCGGGCTTTTTATCCGGATGTGGAGCAAAGAAGCTGTTATTTTTGCGTGCGATGGCGTTTTCTTCGCGTTTTGCAATACTTGCATCAGTTTCTTGATACAAGGTCTGTGCAATGGGGGCGCTTTGGCGTTTTTCAAGCACTTTAAGTACCTTGATAAGCTTTTCATCAACGCCTTGGGCAAGTTTTATGGTTGCGCCAACCTCCACAATTTTACTCGCTTTAGTACGTTGCCCATTATAATGTACTTTGCCGCCTTGCACCATTTCGCGTGCAAGCGCACGGGTTTTATAAAAGCGCGCAGCCCATAACCATTTATCTAATCGAACTTTTGGCTCACTGTTGTGGTCTGAGTCGGCATTAGTATTATTTTTTTTACTCATTAGGCTTCTTCAATCGACTATTTATATATCGTAAAATTTATCATGAAATCATCGTAGGATGAAGGTATTACGGCGCGTGCTGGTTTTTTAGTCAACATTACATTGTTATATTAATCTGTTTACAAAGTTTAATATTAGTGTGCTTGTTGAATGAAAAATGAAAGGGTACTATGGGTACGCGCTTATGCAGTAAATTAAAATAAGAACATTATTATGGAACAGCAAATTCAACAGCTTAAACAATTTTTAACACGGCTACCCCATGCTAAATTAAGCGCAGTAGTTACGCTGTTAGTCGTTGTTTATCTTGCTTATTTACTTTCAAAATTAGTATGGCTGGTATGGCCACAACCGGTCTCTACACCGCTTACTCCATCTCACTATTCAGCCGCATCGAAGGCTTCTAGTACTACCTCAGTACAAAATATTATAGAGCAATTTTTATTTGGTAAAAAAACTGTAACAAATAAAACCAATACTGCGCAGCAAAACGAAGTAATTAATAATGCGCCAGAAACACGCTTAAGTATTAATCTAACTGGTATTGTTGCTGTAAGTAACGACGACAAGGCAGGTATTGCTATTATTGAGTCACAGGGGCGACAAGTTAGTTACTTAGTTGAAGAGGTTGTACAAGGGACCCGTGCAGAGGTTGCGCAAATACTTCCCGATCGCGTTATTTTAAGTGTAAACGGCCGATTTGAAACGCTAATGCTAGATGGTCTCGACTTTAGTAAAAAAGTGTCTATGCCTGTCCTTGCCGCTCGCGAAGCACAAGACATGGGGCCGCAAAAAATAGAACAAAGCGAGTTGCAAATTAACGCAACCGCTGACCCAGATGTAAAAGAAGCAATAATAGAAACACGAGAAGAGCTACTAAGTGAGCCTGGTAAGTTATTTGATTATATTCGTGTTTCACAAGCAATGAGCGATGGCGAGTTAATCGGCTATCGCTTGAGCCCAGGTAAAGAGCCTGCTCTGTTTAAACAAATGGGCCTACAGAATAATGATTTAGCCGTGGCTATTAACGGCTACCAATTAACAGATTTACAACAGGCAATGGCAGCTATTAATGAGCTGCGTAATACCAGCGATGCCACAATTACGATAGAACGTGATGGTGAGCAAATCGATGTGCAATTTAGCCTGCAATAACTTAGCTTTGGAGTTTTAACATAATGGTTCAGGTGCTACACCTCAAAAAAATTAAAAAAGGGTTAGCTAAGTACGCAGCGCTTTTTTTAGCAGCCAGTATTTCGTTGTCGGTTTCAGCTGTTGAATATGCTGCAAACTTTAAAGGCACAGATATCAACGAGTTTATAAACATTGTTGGTAAAAACCTTAATAAAACAGTGATCATTGACCCAAATGTGCGCGGTAAAGTAAACGTACGCAGTTATGAGTTAATGGATGAAGCGCTGTACTACCAATTTTTCTTAAATGTACTCGAAGTGTATGGCTACTCAGCAGTAGAAATGGACAACGGTATTATCAAGATTGAAAAAAGCTCTGACGCTAAAAAATCAAATGTGCCGCTAATTACAGAAAACAGCGCTGCATCGGGCGATATGATGATCACCCGTGTGGTACGCGTTAAAAATGTAAGTGTTCAAGAGCTTGGCCCATTAGTACGTCAATTTAGCGACCAAAAAGACGGTGGCCATGTAGCAAACTTTAATGCTGCCAATGTCATGATGCTTACTGGTCATGCAGCGTCGGTTAATCGCTTAGTAGAAATTATTCGCTCGGTGGATCAAGCCGGTGATAAGCGTGTAGATATTGTTAAGCTTAAATATGCAACGGCAGACGATGTAGTATCGGTTGTTGAAAATATTTACAAAGACAGCGGTAAAGGCAGCGTTCCTGAGTTTTTAATCCCTAAGGTGGTTGCCGATGGCCGTACCAATAGCGTAATAGTAAGCGGTGAAGGGCAAGCCCGTACCCGTGCTATAGAACTAATTAAGCGCCTAGATGGCGAACTTGAAAGCCAAGGTAATACCAAAGTATTTTACTTAAACTACGCCAAAGCAGAGGATTTAGTAAAAGTACTGCAAGGCGTAAGTAAAACGCTTGCAGAAGATGGCCAAGGCACAAGTAAAACTCGCACAAACAATAAAAACGATGCCAGTATTGAAGCCCACCCTGACTCAAACTCATTAGTTATTACAGCACAGCCCGATACCATGCGCTCATTAGAGACCGTGATTGATAGACTCGATATTCGCCGTGCGCAAGTACTTGTAGAAGCGATTATTGTTGAAGTAATGGAATCGGATGGCGTTAACTTAGGTACGCAATGGATTTCGGAAGATGGCGGTATGTTGCAGTTTAATAATGGCTCAACTGTGCCTGTAGGCTCATTAGCGGTTGCAGGTATTCAAGCGCAAGACACCACAACCACACAAACAATAATAGGCACAGAATCAGGTAACGTAACCAGCTACGATGAAACAACTGAGGGTGATTATTCGGCACTTGCCTCGCTACTAAGTGGTGTTAATGGCTTAGCGTTTGGTTTAGTTAAAAACGACTGGGGTGCAATTATTCAGGCCGTTTCAACTGACACTAACTCAAACATACTGGCTACACCTTCTATTACCACCATGGATAACGAAGAAGCGTCGATGATAGTGGGTCAAGAAGTGCCCATTATTACTGGTTCGCAAACAGGCAGTAATAACGATAATCCATTTCAAACCATTGAACGCCAAGAAGTGGGTGTAAAACTAAAAGTAACCCCACAAATTAACGATGGCTCAGCAGTACAATTATTAATTGAACAAGAAGTATCGAGTGTAAGTGGTGCAACCGCTGTTGATATTTCTGTTAATAAGCGCGCCATTACCACAACCGTTATGGCTGATGATGGCGGTATGGTTGTGTTAGGCGGCCTAATTGATGAAGACGTGCAAGAAAGTGTATCTAAGGTACCAATTTTAGGTGATATTCCAATTTTAGGTCACTTATTTAAGTCAACAAATACGACCAAACGTAAGCGTAATCTTATTGTATTTATTCGCCCAACTATTATTCGCGATGGCGTTAATATGAATAAGTTAAGCTTTAATAAGTATAACTTTATCCGTGGCGAGCAAATGAAAGAGAAAGAAGATGGCATAGAGCTTATGCCAAATTCAGATGTTCCTTTACTTCCATCTTGGGATGATGAGCTTATTCTGCCACCAACTTATGAAGAGCACTTAAAGGCATTGAGCTCTAGAGAACGTGCAGAGCGTGAAGATGACTAGCGCAATAGAACAAATAAACGAAGACGTGGTTCATCGTAGTGATGAAACACGCTCTGAGGAGTTACTTACAAGTAACGATTTAGTTGAGTTGCCTCCAAAGCGTTTACCTTTTTCGTATGCGCGCAGAGCGGGTGTACTGCTTAGTAAAAATAATGAACAGCAAGTTGTGTATTACCGCGGCGAGCTAGATGTTGAAGTATTGCTAGAAGTGCGTCGCATTGCAGGTGAAGGCTTTACCCTCGAGCAATTAGCTGACGATAAATTTGAGTTACTATTAGAGGCTGCGTATCAGCGCGACAGCTCTGAAACACAACAAATGATGGAAGATATTGGTAATGAGGTCGATTTATTCTCCCTTGCCGATGAGCTCCCTCAAACCGAAGATTTATTAGCCGGCGATGATGATGCGCCTATCATCAAACTAATCAACGCCATGTTAAGCGAAGCAATTAAAGAAGGTGCATCCGATATACATATCGAAACCTTTGAGCAAGAGCTTGTGATTCGCTTTAGGGTTGATGGCGTATTAAAAGAAGTGCTTAAACCTAATCGTAAGCTTGCTTCGTTACTCGTCTCGCGTATTAAGGTAATGGCGAAACTAGATATAGCAGAAAAACGTATTCCGCAAGATGGTCGTATTAGCCTTCGTATTGCAGGGCGTGCAGTAGATGTGCGTGTATCTACCATGCCATCAAGCTTTGGTGAGCGTGTAGTACTGCGTTTACTTGATAAAAACAATGCTCGCTTAAATCTTGAAGATTTAGGCATGACGCCGCAAAACCGAGAGTTGTTTGCTGATTTAATTAGTAAACCACACGGTATTATTTTGGTTACTGGCCCAACGGGCTCTGGTAAAAGTACCACCTTGTACGCCGGTATGAGCCAAATAAACTCTCGCGATCGTAATATTTTAACGGTAGAAGACCCAATAGAGTACGAAATTCCGGGGATTGGCCAAACGCAAGTAAATACCAAAGTAGATATGACCTTTGCCCGCGGGCTTCGTGCAATATTACGTCAAGATCCCGATGTGGTAATGGTCGGTGAAATACGTGACCTTGAAACCGCGCAAATTGGCGTGCAAGCATCGCTTACAGGTCACTTAGTTATGTCTACGCTACATACCAACACCGCCTCGGGCGCAATTACCCGTATGGAAGACATGGGTGTAGAGCCATTCTTGCTGTCATCATCATTGTTAGGCGTGCTGTCGCAGCGCTTAGTACGTACTTTATGTAATAGCTGTAAAGAAGGTCACACTGCTGATGAACGTGAGTGTGAGCTGCTAGGTGTACCGTTTGATAGCGCACCTACAATTTACCGCGCAGTAGGGTGTGAAGAGTGTAACTTTAATGGTTACCGCGGCCGTACTGGTATTCATGAATTACTGGTGGTTGATGAAGAAATACGCGAAATGATCCACAGCGGTAAAGGCGAGCAAAGTGTTGAAAAATACATTCGCCAAAAAAGCCCAAGCATACGCCAAGATGGCTGTAGCCGCGTACTGGCAGGCAAAACAACCCTTGAAGAAATTCTACGCGTTACCCGTGAGGAAGCCTAACCATGGCGGCGTTTGAATACCGTGCCCTTGATGGTCGAGGGAAAGAGCAAAAAGGCATTTTAGAAGCCGATACAGCTAAGCAAATTCGCCAAGCGCTGCGCGAAAAAAAACTTACGCCGCTTGAAGTTGTCCCTGCAGCAGAAGGGGAAAAACAAGTTAGTGGCGCAAAAACGCCGCTATTAAGTCGTTTTTTTAAACCCAGCGTATCAACCTCCGATTTAGCCCTTATTACGCGCCAGCTTGCGACGCTCATTCAATCGGCATTGCCAGTTGAAGGGGCTGTCATGGCGGTGGCAGAGCAATGTGAAAAGCCTCGCTTAAAACGTATGCTTATGTCGGTACGTTCAAAGGTAGTAGAGGGTTATACACTGGCCGATGGCATGAGTGAATTTCCACATGTATTTGACGATTTATACCGAGCAATGGTAGCCGCAGGTGAAAAATCAGGGCACCTTGACCAAGTATTAAATCGCCTTGCCGATTACACCGAGCAGCGCCAACACATGCGCAGCCAAATTACTCAAGCCATGGTTTATCCTACCATTTTGGTTATTTTTGCTATTGGTATTGTTTCGGTTTTACTCGGTACCGTAGTGCCTAAAATTTTAAAAACCTTCGAAAAAACTAAGCAAGTACTGCCTTGGACAACCGAATGGGTTATGGCAGGCAGCCACTTTGTACAAAATTATTGGTTTATAAGTTTGTTAGTCATTACTGCGCTGGCAGTAGGCATTAAACATGCACTTAAACAACCTAAAATTCGCTTTTGGTGGGACGACCGCGTACTGCACATGCCTGGTTTTGGTAAAGTAGCGCGGGGTATTAATACCGCGCGTTTTGCACGTACGCTCAGTATTTTATCGTCAAGCTCAGTACCACTACTTGAAGGCATGCGCATATCGGGTGGTGTATTAGCGAATAAAAAAATGAAAAAATCAGTGGCAGATGCTGCCGATAGAGTCAGTGAAGGTGCAAGCCTAAGAGCGGCTTTACAGCAAACCAAATTGTTTCCGCCGATGATGCTGCACATGATCGCCAGCGGTGAAAAATCAGGTGAGCTAGAACAAATGTTAGAGCGCGCGGCTAATAACCAAGACCGTGAGTTTGAAAGCATGGTAAACGTATCATTAAAATTATTAGAGCCAGCAATGATTGCCTCAATGGCGGTGATTGTTTTGTTTATAGTAATGGCTATTTTACAGCCAATAATGGCAATGAATAAAGCGGTAGGACTTTAAGCTTTAAGGGGTTAGCTAAGTTACTATTTACTTAGATGACGCCAAATTAAATTATGTTTTTGGAAAATGAGGTATTTACGTGAATAAACAATCAGGTTTTTCTTTACTCGAAGTAATGGTGGTATTGGTTATTATCGGGATGATTATGTCAATTGTGGCGCCTAATATTATGGGCCAACAAGAAGAAGCTGCTATCGATAAAGCACATCTAGATATTCAACAGCTTGAAGATGCAATGAGCTTATACAAGCTTAAAAATAAAAGCTACCCAAGCACAGAGCAAGGCTTAGAAGCATTGGTCAATAAAACCAGCATTGAGCCAATTCCTAAGCGTTTCCCTGATGGTGGTTTTGTAAATGAATTACCAGAAGATCCATGGGGCAACCCGTACCAGCTAATTAGCCCAGGTGAAATTGGCAAGTTTGATATTTTTTCGATGGGACCTGATGGCGAAGCCGGTACCGATGATGATATTGGCAACTGGAACGAAGACGAGCAATAAATGCGACTTAACCAAGCAGTATGGTTAAATACGATTGCACGAGGCTTACTATGCAAGTAAGCCTTAATCGTATGCGCGCCCACCACCGTGGGTTTAGCTTAATAGAAATTTTAGTGGTGCTTACTATTATCGCATTTGCGACCAAAATGGTGGTATACAGCTTAGAAGGCGGTGCCGAAGATGAGCTTGATACACAAGTGCTTAGGCTGCATACCACCATTAACATGGCCTCTGAATTTGCTATTTTAAATCAAATAGAACTTGGCTTAATGGTTGAGGAAAACACCCTTGAGTTTTTAGTATTTGATGGCGAAAAGTGGATTACCTTTGACCGCGAAGACCTTTACAAGCCCATTGAGCTGGATGAACGGTTAAAGCTCACGCTCAATTTAGAAGATTTAGCCTGGTCACAAGAGAACTTACTTGAGCAAGCAAATTGGCGTGAACTAATGAGCGGCGGCGATGACGATAGCTTATTAGAGCTTGAAAAACTAAAAATACCGCAAGTCCTTATTTTATCATCTGGCGAGGTCAGCGCCTTTCAGCTTATTGTTGAATTAAAAGAGCAAAGTGAGCCTGTGTATTACATTGAAGGGGAATTTACAGCCCCTGTTAATTTGCGAAAAGAGCCATAATAATGAGGCTAAATAAAGGCTTTACCTTACTCGAAGTGCTTGTGGCGTTAAGTATTTGTGCTATGGCTGGCATTGCAGCTATGCAAGCAACCGGCGAGCATATAAATCATTTAACAACACTTGAAGAGCAAACGTATGCATCGTGGGTGGCAGAAAATGTGTTGGTGGTGCAGCGTAGTAAAGGTAAAGACTGGCAGGCTAAAAATGGCGCGCGCGGCAGCGAAGTAATGGCGGGCGTTGAGTGGTTTTGGAAGCAAGAAATAGCAAAAACTGCAGACAAAAGCTTTGTAAAAGTGACCATAAATGTTTTTAGCGATGAAAAATACGAGCAATCGGTGTACGAGCTTTCAACTTATTTAAATAAAGGCAGCTAATAAGTGAAGCAGCGCGGATTTACATTAATCGAAGTATTAGTTGCTATGGCTATTTTAGCGGTGGTGATTATGGCTACTCACCAAATTTTAGACTCAACCACTAAAGCAAAAGAAGCGTCTGATGAAAAAATAGCGGAGCTTAACGGCCTACAAACCGCATTTAGGTTAATGGACCAAGACTTTAGCCAAATGACTCAGCGCACTGTACGTAATGAAGCCGGTGATGCGCAAGAGCAATACTTACTAGCAGGGCGTTATATATTAGAAAGCCAATACGATGGTATTGCATTTGTACGCGATGGCTGGGTTAACCCAATCAACTTGCTGCCTCGTTCTGAGTTACAAGCCGTAGGGTATAGAGTGCTTGATGACAATTTAGAGCGTGTATACAGAGTGTATGTAGATCAGCTTGATAATATGGAGCCGCGGGTACAAGTTGTTTTAAAAGGTATTGAAGAACTTAAATTTGAATTTTTAGATGCCAACAACGAGTGGCAAGAGCAATGGCAAATAAAAGCCTTACCTAAAGCGGTTGCGGTTACTTTACAACAAATTGAGGCAGAGCCTATTCGTCGTGTTTTTTTAGTACCCGGGCAGGGCAAAAACAGCGGGGAGAGTAATTAATGAATAAGCGCGAATCACGCGGTGCCGCATTAGTTATTGTGCTTTTTATTGTTGCACTGGCCGCGATATTAGCCGTAGAAATGAGTGCTAATTTAATGGTGCAGGTTCAAAAAAGCACTAACCTGCAAGGTCACCAACAAGCAAAGTGGTATGCCTACGGCGGTGAAGAGCTGGCAATAAAGGCACTAAAGTTAAGTAAAGACGATGATCCTGACAAAACCTCGTTAGATCAGGTTTGGGCCACGCAAGGCGACACCCAATACCCTGTAGATAACGGTACTCTAAGCGGTAAAATTACTGACTTACAGGCGTGTTTAAATTTAAATGCATTAGGGGAAGCACCAGACCCAAACTCTACCAGCAAAACCAACCCTGCTCATAAAGCACTATTTGCATTATTAGAAAACATTGAAGATTTACCTGCCGAGGAAAGCGAAGAAGCAATGGCAGACAGTGTATTTGACTGGCTTGATGAAAACAGCATTACCTATCGTTCAGGCGCTGAAGAAGACGAGTATTTATCGCGTGATTACCCTTATATGAGCGCAAATAGTTTATTTGCATCACCTTCTGAGCTGCGTTTGGTAAAAGGTTTTAATCCGCTCGTAATGGAAAAGGTATTACCTTTTGTGTGTGTTATTCCGGGGTCTCCCTTATTATCGATTAACGTCAATACGTTACTTCCCGAACAGGCACTTATTTTAAGTGCCATGATTGACGAATTATCGTTATCGGGCGCAGAGGCCGTTATAGCGGCTCGCCCTGAAACCGGATTTGATAGCGTGGATGAATTTTTTTCCGAGGTACAGCAGCAAGGCGGTACAAATTTAGATTCGGTTAAAGAACTATTTAGTATTAACAGCGAATATTTTAAATTACAAACGCAGGCGACATTTGTCGATTTGCGTTTTTCGATGACCACATTACTTCATGCCAAAAATGGCGAAGTAACGATACTGGCGCGAAAATTTGGAGGCGTACAGTGACAGAAATACTGCTGATCCGCACGGGTCAAACAGAGCAAGATAAATTAAATTGGTTAATTTATTCACCACAAGAACAAGAAATAATTGCCAGTGGGGAATTAACCGATGCAAGCCGTTTAAGTGAGCTAAGTGAAAAAGCGCAAACCCGCGAGGTAGTGGTATTACTGCCTAGCGATCAGGTGCAGCTTAAAACAGTGGCGTTGCCGACTAAGTGGAATCGCAAGTTAGAGCAAGCATTGCCATACATGCTTGAAGAAGATATTGCGTGCGATATAGACGAGCTATTTGTCGCAATTGGCGAGCCCACTATGATTAATGAGCAGCATGCAATTAAAGTTGCCTTAACTGACCGCGAGTGGTTTGAGGCTTGGCTTGCTTTATTTTCAGAGCATAACTTGGCGGTATACACCATTTTACCTGATGCCCTGCTACTGCCTACAGCCGGCGATGATACATTAACCGCCATAGAGCTTAATAATCAGTGGTTATTTAAAAGAGGCGATTGGCATATTAGTGCCGTTGAAAATAGCTGGCTAAGGGATTACTTAAGTGCACTTGGCGAGCCGAGCGTAAAGCACTATAGCCCGGCTAATCAGTTTCCTGAATGTATTAACCTAATTTCGCAAGCAAGCGACTACGATTTACCATTGGCTTTATTTGCTAAACAACTTACCAGCGTTAAATTCAATTTACGCCAAGGTATGTACCAGCTTAAAAAGAAAAGTGCACTGTGGTGGGGTTATTGGAAAGGCGCAGCCATTATTACCGGTGTTGCTTTATTTGCTACCATTGCAATAAAGCTGGTTGAACTAAACCAGCTTAACTCGCGTGTTGAGCTTGCTAAAGCCCAAGTAGTGGATAGATACCAAAAAGCATTCCCCGGAACTAAAGTACGTCCTAACTTAATTAAAAGCCAAATCAGGGGCGCGCTTAAAACCATTAATGGCGAAAGTGAAGCCGGGTTTTTAGATTTGACCAGCCAATTGGTTGGCGTGTTTTCGCAAGTAAGCGAATTTACGCCAGAAACCCTACGTTACGATAAACGCCGTAATGAGCTGCGAATACGCGCACGCGCAAAAGACTTTCAAACGTTTGGTAAAGTAAAAAGTATACTTGAGCAACAAGGGTTAACGGTTGAACAAGGGTCGTTAAATAACGATGGCGATTTTGTAGTAGGCGAAATTAAACTGCGAGGTGCAGTATGAAAAAGCAAATAATACAATACTGGCGCTCTTTAAAAGAGCAAGAGCAGCAATTGATTATGGTTGCTGGTGGTATATTTGTTGTTTTTGTTTTAGTAATGGGAATTTTTAGACCTTTAAATAACGCCATAGATAAAGCCAAAAAGTCGTACGTCACTCAGCAAGAGCTGCTCGTATGGGTTGATGAAAGCATAGTAAAGTTAAAAGCGGCGGGTAATACGCAGGCAATTAGCAATCAAAATATTAGCCAAGTGGTTAATTCAACGCGTAGTCGCTATCGTATTACTATTAGTAAAATGCAGCCTAACGATAACTCGTTACGTTTAACGCTTGATTCGGTAGAGTTTAATCAATTAATAGAATGGTTAGACGAACTGGTTAATCAGCATGGCTTAAGAGTAGAGAACCTTGATTTAAGCAAAGATGATAAATCAGGGTTTGTACGTGTAAGCCGCTTAGTACTAGAGAAGTAATTAATGAAAAAAATAATAATATTATCAGTGGTATTTTTTATTAGTTTTATTGTGTTTTGCATAATGAAATTACCAGCGGCCATTGCGTTAGACCTAGCTAAGCCGTACTTACCAAAGCAGCTTGAAATAGGGCAAACCGTAGGGAGTGTATGGCAAGGTCAAATGATGCAAGTTCGCTATCAAGACGAGCAGCTAAATAATGTACGCTGGGATATTGCTGGCTGGCAGTTATTTACGGGTAATTTAAATGCTAACTTAAAATTTGGTAATCCGCGTGAGCGTAGCGATATTTCGGGCTATGCTGATGTGAATTACGGATTATTTAATAATGTGGTTAAAGTTACCGATGGTATAATTCGCTCGACCGTAGAGCGTGCCATGCAACGTATTGCACTACCTATACCAGCTACGGCTAAAGGTCGAGTCATTTTAGAGCTTAACGAGTACACCTCAGGTGTGCCTTATTGTGAGTCATTAAAAGGCGAGATTGCCAGCCCAAATATAGATGTTAAAGGCTTTAATGGCTGGTTTAATATAGGGCCACTGAGTGGCATGTTAAGCTGTAAGTCGGGCGATATAGCTATTTTGGTCGACCCAGATAACACGTTAGGGCTTGAAGCCGACGCAACACTTAAAGCTAACTTTGACTTTAAAGTAGCAGGCTATGTTAAACCTGATGCCAGCTTACCAAAAGATGTACACGACGCGGTTAAGTTTTTAGGCCGCCCCGATGCACAGGGCCGCTACCCACTAAATTTTTAATGTAATAAAAGAGATTTAATGCAATTACCACAGTTTAACGAGCAACACGCACAGCAATTAAGTGCATTTTTAAGTACTCAACCTCAGGCTATGTCCTTAACACAAAGCCAAGGCTATCTATTTGGGGTTATTTGTTCGCCAAGCCCATTAGAAGTTCACCAGTGGTTAGCGCATATTGTGCCTAATACGGCTAACGATTTAGACGAAGAAATACTGTTTTTATTTATGGCGTTATACCATCAAATTAGTGAGCAAGTATTTGAAACCGGTTACAAGTTACCCGCCAATTTTGACCTAGACTATACCCAAGCGTGGAGTGAAGGTTTTTTACGTGCTACTCAAGAATACGCACAACCTCTATTAACAGCTCCCGCTTTAGAGCCTGAGTACAAAGAAGCACTAGAGAGTGCGCTAAGTACGCTTAGCTTTTTTGCTGTTGATGAGCAAGCAAGAGTGCAAATTGCGCAGCAAAATAGCATGACACTCGAAGCTTTATATCAGTATCAGTACGAATCAATGGGCGACTTTGCATTAGGTTTTGCCGAGCTTATTGAAGTGGTAGCCATAAACAGTGGGCTGATTACAGATGAAGGGTGGGAAGAGTAGCCTTTAGGTGTATTAAACGGCGCTTAGGATAATTAAGCGCCAAGTTCTAAAATAATATCAGTGCAGCCTTTTTTACACTTAACAACGCCTTTACCCGGCTCGCTGGTGGCTAAATCGAGTGTTAACACCTCGCCGCACTGCTCACAATGCAAGGTTTTTCCTTGCGATAGCTTTTTAAGTATTGTGCGCTGTTTATGAAAAGAGTCACTCGCTTTTTTGTTTAACTGCGAAAAATCCACTACTTAGCTCTCTTTTGTTCTAATGCATCCGATACAATTTTACACACTGTATTTAAACGCTCTTCGTAAAAATATAAATTTAGGTCGCGCTCGCGGCAATAACGTAAATGAAATAACTGCACTGAATCATCAGTGGTAAAGGTTTTTTCAATATATTCGTGCTCAGACTCAGAGAGCTTTAACGTACTGCTAATACGGTTTTTAGCCATATTGGCTGCTGGGCTACGGTTTATTTTGCTCGCATCACTTAAAAAACCCACACCTTCACCTAATAGCTTTTCGCGGGGCTCTTTAACTAATGGGTGATCAATAGTAAAAAACGCAAGGATCAGAATGACCAATATAATAAACTTTTTCATGAATGCGTAAACCTTGATCTTAATGGGGTAAATTTAGCAAGCAGTGTAATAAACTGCATTTTAAAAGCAAGTAACTGAGATGAATAAATTATTAGCAATCTATACCTGTAATTTTAGCCAGTATTGTTATAATAGCCAACAGCAGTTAGATATTTCTGAAATATCTGAAAGTATTCAAACAGCTGATTATTTAAACTAATCACACTTACCATTAACGAACTACAGTTACAGTATAGAATACGCACATATTGCTACGTTTTTATTTCCAAGCGGCGTTGAGGAACTTCGATGGACAAGCAAATTAAAGTAAAGAATATACCTGCAGAGGTTAAAATCCAACAACCGGATTTAAGCCGTCAAGACGACAGGTTTAACCCACGTAACCGAATTTATGTTCGCGCAGTAAAAGGGCTTCATCAGTTACTTAGACAGCGTATAGGCTTTTTAGGCATGCTTGCCTTTATGCTTTTGCCTTGGATAAATTTTAATGGCCAGCAAGCTGTGTTATTTGATTTAGTTGGCCAAAAGTACAATATTTTTGGGCTAACGCTGTGGCCGCAAGATTTCACTATATTAGCCTTTATATTTATGTTGGCCGCGTTTGCACTCTTTTTGGTTACTACCTTTTATGGCCGAGTATGGTGTGGCTATACCTGTCCGCAAACTGTATGGACCTTTATATTTATTTGGTTTGAAGAAAAGTTTGAAGGCACAGCGAATCAGCGTAAAAAGCTAGATCAACGCCCGATGGATTTTGATAAGTTTTGGCGAAAAACAGCAAAGCACACCAGTTGGGTTTTATTTGCCTTATATACGGCGATTTCGTTTGTCGGATACTTTACGCCTATCCGTGAATTACTCCCTGACTTTGTTACCTTTAATGTAGGTGGTTACGCGCTGGTAAGTATTATTTTCTTTGCAGCGTGTACTTACGCTAACGCAGGGTGGATGCGTGAAATTATGTGTTTACACATTTGCCCCTATTCACGTTTTCAATCAGCTATGTTTGATAAAGACACTTACACCGTAACGTACGATGAAAAACGCGGCGAAAGCCGAGGCCCACGTTCGCGTAAAATTGCCCACGAAGATTTAGAAGTGGGCGATTGTATAGACTGTAACTTGTGTGTACAGGTGTGTCCTACAGGGATAGATATTCGTAATGGTTTGCAAGCCGAGTGTATAAACTGTGGTGCATGTATTGATGCCTGCGATGGTGTAATGGATAAAATGGATTACCCGCGGGGTCTTATTTCTTATACTACAGAGCGTAATCTCGAAACACCTGAAAATAAAACCAATCCACTGCGAGCTAAAATCATAGGTTACACGGTCATACTGGTGGTGCTTACCAGTGCGCTGGTGGCTAACATTGCATTTAGAAAGCCTATGGACTTTGACATAATACGAGACCGTAACCAACTGTATCGTGTTGACTTTAATGGCTTGGTAGAAAACACCTATACATTAAAAGTAATCAACAAGGCGCAGTACGAGCAAACCTTTAATATTGATGTTCAAGGCCTTGAAAACTTTAAGTACATTGGCAAGCAAACATTTACAGTGCAAGCAGGGCAATCGCATAATGTGCCACTGTCACTTGTGATGGACCCGTATGATTTAAAAGCGCCAATGACGGAGTTTAACTTTGTACTTTCACCGGTTAATGACCCCGATGAAAGCATATCGCAACCGAGTAACTTTTTTAAAGCGCGATAAACACATTAACAAAAGCGGGGTAACCCGCTTTTTACATTAAGAAGCCCATGAGTAAATTTAGTTTTGAAGATTTAACGCCCGACTTAATTCTCGATGCAATAGAAAGCGTTGGTATATATGCAGAGTCAGGTTTATTAGCACTTAATAGCTACGAAAACAGAGTCTATCAATTTAAGGCGGAAGATGGCCTGCGCTACGTTGTTAAGTTTTACCGACCAGAGCGCTGGAGCAAAGCGCAAATACAAGAAGAGCACGACTTTGCATTTGAATTAGCTGAGGCCGAAGTACCCGTTGTTGCACCCATTAAGCGCAACGGAGAAAGCTTATTTGAGCACCAAGGTTATGTATTTGTGTTATTTCCAAGTGTAGGCGGGCGGCAGTTTGAAGTTGATAACCTGGATCAACTTGATGTAATGGGTCGTTTAATTGGCCGTATGCATCAGGTGGCTAAAAGTAAAGCATTTGAGCACAGACCTACCTTTAGTTGCGAAGAATATTTGCATACAGCTAAAGTTCATCTGCAAAAAAGTAATTTGGTACCTATGGGGATCAGCACGGCTTTTTACACCATATTGGACTTGGTTATTGAACAAGCGCAAGCACAGTATAAAAATGTGCAAGGGATCCGCTTACATGGTGATTGCCACGCAGGTAATATTTTGTGGGCAGGCGAAGCACTTATGTTTGTTGATTTAGATGACGCTCGTCAGGGGCCGGCCATTCAAGATTTATGGATGATGCTCAGTGGCGATCGTCAAACACAGCTGTTACAGTTAGACACCCTTGTAAATGCGTATGAAGAGTTTTGTGATTTTGACCACACTCAACTCAAATTAATTGAACCGCTTCGTGCAATGCGTATTATTCACTATATGGGTTGGGTAGCTAAACGATGGAGTGATCCTGCGTTCGTACGGAACTTTTCATGGTTTGCTGAAGACAAATACTGGGAGCAACAAATTTTAGCGCTTAAAGAGCAGTTTGCAGCACTGCAAGAAGCTCCGCTGAAGTTATTGCCATAAAATTTTATTTAAAAAGTACACGAGATACCAATGCTTAAAAAATTGAAACTGAGCCTACTACTTTTATGTTTACCATTTGCAGCCCTTGCTGCACAGTTTGAAGCCGATAACCAGTATACTGTTATTGATGTAGAAAAAAGCGCAGAGCCGCAAGTAACCGAATTTTTCTCGTTTTACTGTCCGCATTGTTTTAAATTTGAGCCTGTTGCAAAGGCAATTGAAAAAAGCCTACCTGAGGGCACTGAATTTATAAAAAATCACGTTAACTTTTTAGGTGGTGTATCACCACAGGCACAAAGCAACTTAAGCTACGCCTACTTAATTGGTAAAAAGCACAGTCAAGCACAAAGTATCAGCGACCAAATTTTTAAAAGTATTCATGTACAGCGCGCACCTTTAACGCAAATGAAAGACGTTAAAAAGTTGCTTGAAGTTAACGGTATCGATAGTGCAACGTTTGATCAAGACATTGCCAGCATGCCAATTATTTCAGCTGAGCGTGCAATGCAAGATAAGCAAAACAAATATTCAAAACTAGGTGCGCTAACTGGTGTGCCTACCTTTATTGTAAACGATAAATATAAAATAAACATTAACACCATTAATAACCAGCAAGAACTGAATGAGTTAGTTGCTTTTTTACTAACACTTTAATCTCGGAGAACAATAACAATGATCAAATTAGTTAAAGCAGGTTTACTTGCATTACTATTGCCTATGGCTGCGAGCAGTGTAGCCGCCACTTATGAAGAAGGCGTACATTACGATGTAGTTGCTGAGCGCGCGACTAAAAAGCCAGAAGTAAAAGAGTTTTTCTCATTTTATTGTCCTGCTTGTAATAACATGGAAGCGTTAATTGGTGAGTTTAAGCCAAAGCTAGACAAAGACGTTAAATTTAAAAAGAGTCACGTTGATTTTGTCGGTGTTCGCGATCCAGAAAACCAACAAATGATGAGCCAAGCGCTGGCCACTGCGGAAGTACTTCCACAAAAAGATAAAATTGTTGCGGCTATTTTTAATCACATTCACACTAAGCGCGCTAAATTTAACGAGCTTGCAGATGTAAAAGATGTGTTTGTAGCGCAAGGTGTTGATGGCGATAAGTTTGATAAACTATACAAAAGCTTCTCGGTACGTACATTAAGCTCTAAAATGAAGCGTGACCAAAATTACTTTAAAGAAAAAGGCGCGCTACGTGGCGTACCAACCTTTATCGTAAATGGTAAATACAAATTAAATCTAGGCCGTGAGTCTGGTATTACCGCGCCAGAAGATATTAGTAAATTAATTAACTATTTAGCGAACAAGTAAGGTTTGCTAAAACAAAAAAAGCTCCGTAAGGAGCTTTTTTGTTTATAGGGATATAGCAATGGAAAAAATATTAATATCGAGTTGTTTATTTGGCTTACCTGTTCGATACGATGGTAAAAGCCAAGCATTATTGCACCCGCAAATTAATGTATGGCGTAAAGAAAATAGGTTAGTTATGTTTTGTCCTGAGGTGGCTGGTGGATTGCCAACACCTAGAGCATCAGCAGAGATAAAACAAGGGAGAGTAGTAACGAGCACTTATGAGGATGTAACTAAAGAATTTAAATCAGGTGCAGCTAAAGCCCTAGACTTATGTAATGAGCATGCAATTCGTTTTGCTTTACTTAAAGAGTCGAGCCCTTCGTGTGGTAGAAATACAATTTACGATGGTAGCCATAGTGGGGTAAAAGTACAGGGCATGGGCATGACTGCTAAGTTGCTGATGGAGCATCAAATTGAGGTGTTTAGTGAAAATCAAATACCAGCACTTATAAAGGTGCTGGCATTATAATATTAACTCACTATTTTCTTTGTAAGAAAACACCCGATTCTATGTGATGCGTATAAGGGAACTGATCAAATATCGCAAAGCGCTTAACATTGTGAGTACGGGTTAAGTGATCTAAATCGCGCTCAAGCGTTTCTGGGTTGCACGATATATAAATAATGTTCTCGTAGTTGGCCACTAAGTCACAGGTAAGGGTATCCATACCTGCGCGTGGAGGGTCGACTAAAATAGTTTGGCAATCGTAACTTTTTAAATCTATCCCCTCTAAACGCGAAAAGGTACGTTCGCCATTCATTGCCTGGGTAAACTCTTCACTCGACATACGAATTATATCTAAGTTATCTACCTTATTTTTAGCAATGTTGTATTGCGCCGAATGCACAGAAGACTTAGATATTTCAGTAGCCAATACGCGATTAAACGAACCCGCCAATGCAATAGAGAAATTACCATTACCACAGTAAAGTTCCAGCAGGTCATTACTCAGTGGTTTACATAAGTCTTGTGCCCACTCCAGCATTTTTATATTCACTTTAGCATTAGGTTGCGTAAAGCTATTTTCTACTTGTTGATAAATAAGCTCCTGGCCGTTTACGGTTAAACGCTCAGTAACAAAATCATTGCCTAGTACTTCTTTTTGTTTGCGCGCACGACCAATAAAGTCAATGTTGTATTTGCTGCTCAGTTTTTCTTTCAGGGCTTTTATTTCAGTTAGCCACTGATCATCCAGTGGTTTGTGATAAAGCAAGCTTACTAAAATCTCGCCACTTAATGACGATAAATAATCGATTTGAAACAGCTTACGACGTAATACTTCACACGACTTTAAATTATCAATCATCACCTGCATAACTTCACCAACTAATGGCGCGGCAGGGTCAAAGGTGTCGACGCGAATTTTTTCTTTCGTGGCCTGATCAAACATAATATGAAATAGATCATCCCCATCGTGCCATACTCTAAATTCAGCACGTTGGCGGTAGTTAATTGGCTCTGAGCTAAACACCTCTAACGCTTGCACACCAAATCGCTTAAATTGCGACGTAATACGCTGCTCTTTTTC
Source organism: Pseudoalteromonas sp. Angola-7 (assembly GCF_028599255.1). NCBI lineage: Bacteria > Pseudomonadati > Pseudomonadota > Gammaproteobacteria > Alteromonadales > Pseudoalteromonadaceae > Pseudoalteromonas > Pseudoalteromonas sp. Angola-7. Next base: position 3,006 of record NZ_JAQREL010000027.1, on the reverse strand, counting down.
ATTTAGCTGCGTATCGTACTGTGTGGTATCTATTTTAATCACTGCCATTAATGCTACTACCTTATCTATGAGATCTATTTATCGGCGCTATTGTAGGGAGCGAGCAGTATTTGTCTAGTTTTGCTGATAATAAAGTTGCTGTTTTTTTAAACATGCACTTTAGTTTTGTCACTATTAGCCGATAATAAGCTAAGTACGTAACGGAGGTGGATCATGAAAATCGGTAATTATGGCTATACGCCAAACAACAACGTAAACAAATTCAATAATAAAGAGGCGCTACAGCAGCCAACAATCCAATCTCCGCAAGAAAGTTCATTACAGCGAGGCAGAGAACTTGCTGCAAAAGTGCTTGGCGACAAAATGGCAGAGCAACTAGGTTTACCTGTTGAGCAAAAACAAGCCGATAAACCTTTATTCGATTTTGATGAAATAGTAAAAAATGTACTCGACTTCGTATCTGGCGCAGTTAATAAAGCCAAAGCCAGTGGTGCCGATGACGATAAATTAAAAAATATGTTAGATGATGCGCGCACAGGTGTTCAAACCGGTATAGACGAAGCGGTTGACGAGTTAAAAGGCACCGGTGTATTTAACGAAGAAATGCAAGAGGGCATCGACAAGTCAAAAGAAGGCATTTTTGAGGGGCTTGATGAGTTTGAGCAAACCCTATTTAACCCACAAGCGGCCAGTGTTAGCGTAAGCCAAGCACAATATGTAAGTATGAGCAGCAATGCCGAGTATAAGTTTACAACGGCCGAAGGTGATGAGGTCAGTATTAGCTTTGCTGATGCATATGAGTCTCAAACAGCGAGCGGGTATCAACAAAGCAATAACAGCGAATCGTTTGCCAGCTCATCGTCGCAATCTCGAGAGCTGTCTTTTTCAATGTCAGTTAATGGTGATTTAAACGAACAAGAGCAAGATGCTATTAATGCCATGATGGAAGAACTACAAGGTGTAAGTAAAACATTCTTTAGTGGTGATTTGGATGAAGCATTTGAAAAAGCACAAGAGCTGAGCTTAGGCAGTGAGCAACTCGTTGCATTTTCAATGGATCTTCGCCAAACAAAAACAGTCGCTACCGTTAAAAGTTATGAGCAATATCAGCCAAACCCAACAAAAGAGGTAGCCGATGCGATCGCACCTTTTAATGACGATCTAAAAAATGCATTTGATAAAGCATCGCAACTAGGCTTACAAGATCAGCTTGCCGGTATTATAGAGTGGCTAAACCAAGATCAAGCAGCGGTCGATCAGCTAGTTGATTACACACAGGCAATGTTTGAAAACCTAAACCAATTAAATTCAGCGGGCGATGCACTCGACGCGCTAAAGTCTGAGCAAAGCTAAACTACTTTCTTTTATAAATACCTCATGGCAAACTGCCGTTCTTAATAAACAGTAGGAACCAAAGTTTGTCAGCCCACATAATGGTATTTGATTCAGGTATAGGTGGCACCACCGTGCTTGAACATATTCAAAAGCGTATTCCAGATGCACAGTACAGTTACTTTATGGATAATGCGTTACTCCCTTATGGCGCGCAAACCCAGCAAACTATTATAGGGCGTTTATGCTCACTCATTTATTTTATTGAGCAAAACGCGCTTAATGTCGACCTTATTGTTATAGCCTGCAATACAGCCTCTACATCAGCCTTGAGTGAAGTACGCAAAATTACATCAATACCTATTGTCGGCGTAGTGCCCGCAATAAAGCCTGCTGCTGAAGTAACTCGCACAAAGCACATCGGCTTATTGGCAACCCCCGCCACAGTTGCAAGCCCCTATACTCATACATTAATAAAAGAGCATGCCAGCAACGTAACAGTGAGTTTATATAGCAGTGTTGAGCTGGTGGCATTGGCAGAGCAGTTATTTTTCACTCAGCAGCTAGATACACTCAAACTGCATAAAGAGCTTACGCGTTTGCGCATTAACTCAGATATAGATGTACTTGTACTAGGTTGCACACATTTCCCAATTCTTAGCGATGCTATACAAGCGTACTTTAATAACGCAGTGCAATTACTCGATTCAGGCGCGGCCATTGCTAGCAGAGTAAACTACCTACTAGAGCAGCATAACTTTGGAAATAAATTTACAGACAAAAAAAAGCCGCTGCAATATTATGCAACGGCTGATGTTTTGAGTAATAAGCTAGCTATAAAGCACGTTACACTGATTGATCCGTCTCAGTGCGTAAAGAGCTAGAATCATCTTCTTGTTTTTGTTTTGCCTCACGTACTTTTAAAGTACGCTGTTGAAACTCACTATCGTTTAACTTAGCAATTGCATTGTCTGCATCTGCCTGTGCCATTTCAACAAAACCAAAGCCACGACGTTTGCCAGTATTTTTATCCTTTAATAGGCGCACGTTGAAAACTTTACCTTGTTCTTCAAACAAAGCGCGAACAACACCTTCATTTGCACGATAAGGAAGATTACCAACATAAAGTGTTTTTGTTTTAACTTCAGCTTCTTCACCACCTTCCGATGATATTGCAGCAATAGCAATCCCACCAATTAATAAACCAGCACCAAATAGCAATGCTGGGCTTAAAGCTAAGCTGCCTAAAGCAAACTCAACAATAACAAAACCAACTACAGCAAGAATAACAGAGAAGATAAAAGATTTTTGATCGGGTAATTTCATTTTAGATCTACCAATAAACAGGAAATAAACATTAATTTAACATTGTGAACTTGCTATCTTAACGTCTTAAACGAACATAGCAATGAAATTTATATTAAATAATAAAAATCAGTATAAAAAAGCATCATCTTAGCCAGTGATTTAGCTAGTTTTATGCTGTTTTGCTCTATTTTTGTTCGAACAGTAAAAAGATCTAAAAAAAGGGTTGATCTGTTTTCGGATCTCCCTATAATGCGACCCCACTGAGACGGGGAACGCCAACGCATAGCGAGGCAAGAGCTGCTCACAGAGTTAAGTAAAACTTCGGTTTTAAATCTTCTAAAAAGAAAGTTTAAAATTAAGTGTTGA
>NZ_JAQREL010000026.1:0-26485 GCF_028599255.1 Pseudoalteromonas sp. Angola-7 | reverse complement strand
GTAAGCCATCAGCAATTAAAAAAGGTAGAGGAGCAACTAAATAATCGCCCTAGAAAATGTTTAGGATTTAAAACACCAAATGAAGTCTATAATGAATTAGGTGGTGCACTTCCAATTAGAATCTAGGTTATTATTTTATTATTTGTGTTTTGATGGGTGTCATAGTTATATTTTAAATGGGTGTCATCATTATTTAAATAATGCTTTTCATACTTATTTACTAGAAAATGGGGTTTTTAAAGGGATGTGGTGGTGTATTCCCAATAAAGTATTAACTTGTTATTTACAAGCAATGCTATAGTTAGTTATATCGTTTTAGGTGTTGATTCAGTAAAAAAATAAATGACGAACAATATAATAATAAAAATCAATATGGTGTGGTTTCGCTTTTTTGTGCTCCTGTTATTTTTACTAACTAGTAGTGCTACATTTGCCAGTAGCTCTTCACTAACTTCATCTGATATAAAATCAATCCAAAGCCTGCTTAGTGATATTAAAGCCAACAAGCTAGATTACCTTTTACACCAAAAACAACTAACCCACGCTTATAACGTCACTAAACATACAAAGCATAAACAGTTGCACCTTGAAGCGGCTGCCTTATATTCAGAGCTACTTTTTCGACAAGAACAATACACCGCGCTAAGTACCCATTTGCTAATGTATTTAAAGAGTACTGAGCTTGTAACATATAAAAACAGACACCTACTATTTTTAGAGGCTCAGCTTAAGCTTTTCGCAATTAACAAAGAGTTAAGTAATGCGCAATCGCTTGCTAATCAACTGCAAACGCAGGTAAAACAGCTTTCTCCTAACGAACAAATCATTGTTTTTCGGGCTATAGCCTATTACTACACCGAAACCGACGAACTTAAAAAAACGCTAAGTGCGGCATTAACAGGTTTAGAGCTTGCTATAAAAGAAGAAGACATAGCCTCGCAGGGCTACTTTTTTAGAAAAATTGCCGACGCTTACAACTACCTCTACAAAGATGATAAAGAAAAAGCCATTTATTATGCCCAAAAAGCGGTAGATGCCTACGAGCAAACAAGCGACGGCCTATTTACTGCTAAAGCTTATTGGAGTTTAGGGAACGTATTACTTGAGGTCGGTCAGCCTAAAAACGCGCTTGTATACTTAAATAAAGCGCTGGCTTATTTTAGCAAAGTTAATATGAAAAAAGGTTTAGCCTTCGCTCAATATTCTATTGCAAATATTCAATACCTGCAGGGTAATTACGATACAGCTTTAATGCTTGTAAACAAAAACATTGCACTTGCAAGCTCAGCCGGCATTAATGACATGCATTTAGCATCAATGATTTTATTATCAGACATCTACACAAAGCAAAATTTATTAAATAAAGCCAACCAAGTAAACGACGAAGTATTTTTAAACCTAGATAAATTTAGCCGCAGCATTTATAAGGCTGATTTTTTAAGCAAACGCTATAAATTAAAGCGCCAGCTTAACTTCACCGAAGATGCATTTAAGGCTATTGAAGATGAGCTTGCTTATACAATAAAACACTACGAAGCCACCAGCGAAACCAATATAAAAACCTTACAAGTTAAATTTGAAGTAAAAGAAAAAGAAGACAAAATTTTACAGCTAGAATACGAAAAAGACATAAACAAACTGCAGGCTACAGAAGAACACCAGCAAAAAATAATTTGGCGCTTAAGTGCCTCAATTGCCTTTACTTTAGTCATCATGTCGCTATTTTTATTTTACCGCCAAATGCGCCAACGTAAAAAATACCATGCTATAGCATTAACCGACTACCTAACTAACAGCTTAAATCGGCGTGGCATTTTGCAAAAAGCAAATGAGTGTTTATCCCAGCAGAGCCTAGCAATAGCTATTGTCGATTTAGATTACTTTAAAGCTATTAACGACAAATTTGGCCACGATATAGGAGATTTAGTACTTATAAAATTTGCTCAAGCAGCAAAAGACACACTAAGTACTAACGATAAGTTTGGGCGCTATGGCGGCGAAGAGTGGCTATTTGTTTTAAAAACGCAAAATCGCGATAAAATAAACAACTTTTTTGAAAATCTTGAAAATAAGTTAGCGCAGTACTGCAGTCATATTGAGGCATTACCAAGTAAAACACACGTTACCTTTAGTGCTGGCGTGGCAATAAGTCATGCTAAAAGCGACTCACTTAGCGAGCTAATTAAACATGCAGACCAACAACTCTATAAAGCAAAAGAAAATGGCAGAAACCAAATAGCAATCGCGTAAATATACGTTATTAGTCACCTTCAATAATCATTTTTTTTATTTTTATCGCTTTTTCAAAGTGATCTAACTTATGGATGTGTATCCACCACGTAGCGGCTTGCATCAGCAGCTCTGGATTGTCGTTTTTATTTGCAAAAAAAGCGTAAAAAGAAAGCCCTACGTTTTCGCCTTTGGCTGCTATTTTTTTATCGCACACAGCTATAATTTTTGCTTTTAGTTCTTCCTGCATACATACCTTATTTAATTGTATTTTAATTATCTAAATATACCGTTTAAAAAACTAACAATTAGCTGTAAAAGACTTCTATCAACAATACTATGATTCTCAAACTCTTTATTAGGCGTATTTACTTTTGTAGCTTTGCATTCATTATCTAGCGGCTCATTTTTATGTATATTGGTTTCATAAGCTATATCAGCTTGCTCCATACATTGTGCAGAGCCCGCATAAGGCTTTGCCGCACAGCCAGTTAAAAATATACACAATGAAAATACAATTAAAAACGCCTTCATATTCAATCCTATTTTACGCACCCTTGTGCTTTAAATTATAGCTGTAAGTTAGCTTACTTAGGCGGCTATTAAAACAATTAGATCAATAAAAAACACACCAACTCCATCAAAAAAAGTGTTGCCTTTAGCATCCTTTTTTATTTGAGTGCTTACACATTTATTGAAAACCTCTGAGCTTGTTTTAGCGCCATTTAGCTCCGTTATTTCTGCCTCTTGTATGCATACACGTCGTTCAGAATGCTCGGCTGTACTACATGCACTTAATAACGCGCACAGTAATAATGCTGTAGTGGGGCTTTTTAAGTTCATCCTTAAACTATCCTAATATCTAAAGTTTTATAAAAATATAGGTAAGGCAAGTATGTACAGCTTGTACCCAAATAATGCGCTACTTTACCACCTCAATAAAATACCCAACCAGTAAAAATATGTAAGCTTCTGTAGCGTCAAAAGCAATCACCTCTTTTAATCTGAAAAAATTGCAGCTGTTTATGTGTAAAAGTTACAGAGCAACTCCATTCAAACCAGCCAAAAGTACATTAAAGTCAATTATATCAACATATTAAAATCTGGCACTGCGTTTGCTTTTTAAAAGTTTATAAAGCAATTACAGCAAGGAAAGAGTTATGAATATTTTTGAAGCGCTACGTCACGACCACGATAAACAACGCGAGCTAGTAGATGCCCTTATTCAAACGCACGGCGATACGCAGCAGCGCCACAAGCTAATGGACGAGCTAAAAACCGAATTAGAAGAACACGCAAAATTTGAAGAGCGTTATTTTTATAACCCACTTATGTTTGACGATTTAACGCACGAAAAAGCACGCCACAGCGTTGCTGAGCACCATGAAATTGACGAATTAATTGAACAACTTGAAGACACCGAAATGAGCTCATCGGCATGGTTAGTTGCAGCTAAAAAATTGCACCATTTAGTGCATCATCATTTAAGTGAAGAAGAACATGAAGTATTTCAATTAGCGGGTAAAGCCCTAACAGAAGGTCAAAAAGAAAGCCTAGCTAAACAGTACAACGATGCCATGCATTAGTTATTAATTAAACCGACTTCCATACACTCCCTTGTGTACTTATTGGTTATAAGCCGTATGGCTTATAACCATTTTTTTTGCAGCGCTACTTAATGGTAAATTTAACGTCTTGCTCGCGTAACACATACAGTGCAAAACACGCTGCCCACATTGGCCACGCTGTAAAAAACAATAAGTTATTAAAGCCATCAATATACTGATTATAAGATGAAAGCGTAGAAAGGCCGTGCATTACAAATATAACGCCATACGTAAGTCGCTTTTTAATACCCGCTAAAAAAGCCAACACTAAAATAAGCTGTAACGCCCCCAGTACATAAGCAACCACATCTGTAGAGCCGCTAATACCATAAAAATGCTCAAAAATTCGTGCGCTATGCCCAGGGTTAACAAACTTATCAAACGTCCACATAATCATTACAATAAATACGCCTAGGCGTAGCGAAAAAAGCGACCACTGCAAACGATTTTGAAAGTCAGTACCTGTTGTACCAGTCATAAAATTTCCTTAAAACTAAATAATTTAATGTTGAAACTAGCAAGACCGCTAAACACATATTTTATTTCATCTTAATGTATAATTTTTTAATAAATTCGGTGCCCTGCTTTGCGTTTGTTTGCGTATAAAACCGCTATTTATAAATTACGACCTTATCATGGCAATAACTAACTACAGTATTTGTAAAACAAAAACATAGTGGCTAAAACTGAATAACGCTTTTGAGCAATGTGCTAAACTTTTAACGTTTCATTCTAAAAAACAAAAAGAATTAATATTTACTGAAAGTTATTCAAAAAGCTGCAGGTCTTTATTGCCACATTCACACTAACCAAAATGAGAACCCTTTTGAAACATTCATATTTGGCACTTTTTATAGCCGCTTCACTCACACCTAATTTTTATGCTCATGCGGCACAATCTGCAGCTAATACCGACTCAATTGAACGTATTGAAGTAGCAGGCCAAACGATTAAATCTCAAGGGCTTTCTGTAAAAGATGCCACTATTAACGGCCCCTTCGGCGACAACCTTGCACTGCAAGACATAGCACGCTCAGTAACGCCTATTTCAAGCGAGTTGATAGAGCAACTAAATATTACTACCCTACAAGACGTACTAGCCGTAAGCCCAAACACATACTCTGCAAGTGGCTTTGGTGCACCCAGCTTACCTACTATTCGTGGCCAACTGGGTGAGCTTTTTCAAGATGGTACACGCCGCCAAGCAGGTAATAATGGCTTTGGCGTGCCATTATCGTTCAACTCTATAGAACAAATAGACGTAGTAAAAGGCGCACCGCCGGTTTTATTTGGCTCAAGCCAACGTAACGGTGGTTTTGTAAATTTACACTCAAAGACTGCTTCTACAGATGAAAGTAAAGGTAAAGTTAAGATCTCAGCGGGGCGATGGGATCAATACAGTGCCCAAGTAGATTACACTGCCCCCATTATAAAAGATAAAGTGGGCCTTAGAGTAAGTTACGAGCACCTTGATGAAGGCAGCTACTACGATTATTCAGGCACTAAAAGCGACAGTTTATTTGCAGCACTACGCATATTGCCCGATGATAAAAGCAGTTGGGATATTAACTTTGAGCTATACCAAGTTGAATTTACCGATAACGCCGGTATTAACCGCCCTACCCAAGCCTTAATTGATGATGGCCTTTATATTACCGGCCAAGGCGTGCAAGCCAATGGCAGTACCGTACCAGCAGCGGGTTCAATTGTTTCGCCTACTGGGCAAGTAAAAATAGATCGCAGCACCGTGCTTACCGACCCTGATAACCAAAACGAAGCAACCACTTATTTAATTCACAGCATTTATAAGCGTGAGCTAAGTGCTAATGCCTCGCTTAAAAACATTACGTATTTTCAGCATTTACAGCGTGAAGAAATAGCCCAAAACAGTTTTGTAGAAATTATAGACGGCGCCGATACAGCGCAAAACCGCACTGAGCTTAGCTACCGCTGGAATAGTGACCAGCAAACAATTTTTGCTTTTGACGTACGCTACAACAAAGTCCTCGGCTACAGCCAATTTACTACCGAGGCCGATTTACCAATTGATTTAACTGGCCCACTTTCAAACCGCCGCATTCCCTTAACCGATGCACAAAAAGCACGTTTAGTAGAGCTAAGCCCAGGTGTATTTGTATCGCCTGGTGGTCAATACGATTTAGATAACGATGGCAGCGGCGACTTTAACTTATCAGACACTACCGACTCACGTTCATGGCAAACCGGGCTTGCTATTCAGCAAGACTCTGATTGGGGCGATAAACTTCATACCAGTGTGGGTTACCGCGTTGACTTTTACGATGTAGAAGCAAACGACCCTATTGCACCACAAGGTCAAGTTGCCGCAAGCGACAGCATTAACGAAACCCTGCATTCAGGCCAAGTTAGCTTTAATTACAAATTAAATAGTGATTACACCACCTATGGTGCAGCAAGTTATAACGAAGCAACATCAAATAGTATGGCGGGCGGTACATCACTTGGCGGCGATAACACAATTAGCGCACAAAATTTTGCAACCGAAAACACCTTAGTTGAGTTTGGCTTAAAGTACGCTCCGACCGACAGCGACTGGTACGCTGATGGTGCGGTATTTAGCCAGCGCCGTAGTTTACGTAATCGCGACGGCAGCAATACAGGTATTCGTACTACAGGTTTTGAAAGCCAAGTATTTTACGATGCCTACCCTTATTGGCTAAGTGCGGGCTACAGCTACATAGACGCTCGTTACGACAATTCTGCAAGCAGTCAAGATTCTGCTCAAGTAATCGATGCGTTTGACAATTCACGCCCAGATATTATTGCAGGTACCGGCGTTGGCGCACCAAGTTTTACCGCGTTTGCACCTTCAAACCGCCAAGTTCAGGGCATTCCTGAGCAGTCGTTCAGTTTTAACGGAAATTATTCAATTAATTCGAAATGGCAAATGGGTTTTTCAGGTCTATATACAAAGAGTTACCCATTAGACTTTTTAGCAACAGTTAAAATTCGTGATCAATACACGCTAAACGTTAATACTAGCTACGCTTTTACGCCTAGGACTAAGTTGCGATTAGATGTAAACAATGTCACTAATCAAAAAAACTGGCGCCCAGTATTTGAAGGGGGTTACTTTGGCGCAACATTGGCATTTCCAGAACTGCCAATAAACGCAAAATTAACACTAACCCATAATTTTTAAGAGCGGTTGAGAGAACATGATTAAAAAACTATTTTTGGTATTGATTGCAGCAGCGGCTATAGGCTTGTTCTTTCACTTTAATTTACACCAGTTACTTACGCTTGAAGGCTTAAAAGGCTCGATGGATCAATTTAGCCAATATAAAGAGCAATCGCCATTATTGGTTTTTGGTGGTTTCTTTTTATTATACGTAGTGGTAACGGCTCTCTCATTACCGGGGGCGGCTATATTAACACTCGCCGCAGGTGCATTATTTGGCTTAGTTGAAGGCTTATTGGTTGCCTCGTTTGCCTCTACGGTAGGTGCTACGCTTGCCTTTTTAGTATCGCGTTACTTATTGCGCGATACAATTAAACAACGTTTTCCTGAGCGCTTAGACGCTATTGACGCAGGCGTTGAAAAAGAAGGTGGCTTTTACTTATTTACGCTTAGATTAGTGCCTGTATTTCCGTTCTTTTTAATTAACTTATTGATGGGTGTTACCGCAATTAAGGCATGGACCTTTTACTGGGTAAGCCAAATAGGCATGCTGGCGGGTACATTTGTATTTGTAAACGCCGGTACGCAACTTGCGCAAATTGAGAGCTTATCAGGCATTTTATCGCTCGATCTTATTTTATCGTTCGCTTTATTGGGTGTGTTCCCTTTTATTGCTAAAGGAATCCTAAACGTGTTTAAAAAACGTCGCGTATACAAAAATTACACTAAACCTAAAAAGTTTGACCGTAACATGATTGTTATTGGCGCAGGTGCTGGCGGCTTAGTGACAAGCTACATTGCAGCAGCAGTTAAAGCCAAAGTAACGCTAATTGAAGCCGGCGAAATGGGTGGCGACTGTTTAAACTACGGGTGCGTGCCAAGTAAAGCCGTTATTAAAAGCGCTAAAATTGCCGAGCAAATTCGCCACGGTGAACACTACGGCCTTGAAAACATGGCACCGCAGTTTTCGTTTAAAAAAGTAATGGCACGTGTACATAAAGTAATTGCCGACGTAGCACCACACGATAGCGTTGAGCGCTACACAAACCTAGGCGTAGATGTTGTAAAAGGCTACGGTAAATTATTAGACCCGTGGACTGTAGAAATTAAGCTTAACGATGGCGGCACGCAAACACTCACAGCCCGTACTATTGTTATTGCCACTGGCGCACGCCCATTTGTACCGCCACTTCCTGGTATTGAAGAAACAGGCTATGTAACAAGCGATACATTATGGACTAAATTTTCTGAGCTTGAAGAAGCCCCTAAAAAGCTTGTTGTACTTGGCGGTGGCCCAATTGGTAGCGAACTTGCACAAAGCTTTGCACGCTTAGGCTCAAATGTTACGCAAATTGAAATGGCAGAGCGCATTATGATCAAAGAAGACTTAGAGGTGTCTAAATTTGCTCACGAAGCGCTTATTGAGAGCGGCGTAAACATTTTAACATCGCATCAGGCACTGCGCTGTGAAGAGCGCGACGGTAAAAAATTCATTGTGGTAAAACATAACGATACCGAAATCGATATTGAATACGATGAACTACTATGTGCTGTGGGCCGAAGCGCTCGCCTTAAAGGTTACGGCCTTGAGGAGCCTGGCATAGAAACTAACCGTACTGTAGTCACTAACGAATACCTAGAAACGCTTTACCCTAACATTTTTGCCGCTGGCGATATTGTAGGTCCGTATCAGTTTACGCACGTAGCCGCTCATCAGGGCTGGTACGCAGCAGTAAATGGCTTATTTGGTAATCTTAAAAAGTTTAAAGTCGATTACCGTGTAATCCCGTGGACTACATTTATTGACCCAGAAGTAGCACGTGTTGGCTTAAACGAGCAAGATGCTATTGATAAAGGCATTGACTATGAAATCACTCGCTTTGAATTTGAAGAGCTTGACCGCGCCATTACCGACAGCGCCACCAAAGGCTTTATAAAAGTAATTACACCAAAAGGCAAAGACAAAATACTCGGTGTTACTGTGGTATCTGAGCACGCTGGCGATTTAATTGCTGAGTTTGTACTGGCAATGAAACACGGGCTAGGCCTTAACAAAATATTAGGCACTATTCACAGCTACCCTACTTGGGCTGAAGGTAACAAGTACGCTGCAGGCGAGTGGAAACGCGCTCATGCACCTGAAAAAGTACTTAACATGCTTGAAAAATACCACACATGGCGCAGAGGCTAATATGTTTAAAACACCTTTAAAAGCGCTATTGTTAGGGTCTGCTTTGCTTGCAACATCGTTTGCAACGTCATTTTCGGCCCAAGCTCAAAATATGCACGAGAGCTGGAACGCATTATTAAACAACCATGTTGTAGCTATTAATCATGGACACAGCACAGAGGTTGATTATGCAGCAATTAAAGCTAAGCACAGCGAGCTTAAAAGCTATTTAGATTCGCTATCGGCTGTTACGCAAAATGAGTTTGATACATGGGAAAAACCTAAGCAGCTGGCGTTTTTAATTAACGCATATAACGCCTTTACTGTTGAGCTAATATTAACAAAATACCCAAACCTTAAATCAATTAAAGATTTAGGCAGCTTTTTTAGCTCACCGTGGAGCAAAGAGTTTGTGCCATTACTTGGTAAAACGCGCAGCCTTGATGATATAGAACATGGTTTAATACGTGGCAGTGGTAAATACAACGACCCACGTATTCATTTTGCTGTAAATTGCGCAAGTATTGGCTGCCCAGCCCTACGTGAAGAAGCCTATACAGCCAATGATTTAGAAAGCCAATTGCAAGCGCAAACGGTGCGTTTTTTATCAGATACAACCCGCAATATAGCGCAAGGTAACACGCTAAATGTGTCTTCAATATTTAAGTGGTACGGCGAGGATTTTGAACAAGGTTTTAAAGGCGCCAACACATTGCAGCAGTTTTTTTTGCAATACCCTAAAGCACTAAAACTGGTACCCGCTCAGCAAAAAGCGCTTAAAAATAACGACATGAAAGTTAAGTTTTTAGACTACAACTGGGATTTAAATGCTCGCCAATAAATGTTGGCAAACATTATCGCGATACAGCTTTTGCTGTGTCGCGTTTTGCATTTGCCTTGTTATTAGCTTTAAAAGCCTAGCAAGTACACAACTACAAAGCCGTTGGCAACAAATAGAAAGCTTAGGTAAAAACCAAAGCGTATATTTTTATGCGTGGGGCGGCGATGCGCAAATAAATGCGTATATCCAATGGGCTGCGCAGCAAGTAAAAGCAAAATATAACATTAACTTAGTCCATGTAAAACTCAGTGATACCAGCGAAGCCGTTAGCCGCGTACTTGCCGAAAAATCAGCAAACAATAACGATAAAGGCAGCGTAGATTTAATTTGGATAAACGGTGCTAACTTTGCCACCATGAGCGAGCACTCGTTATTACTTAAACAATGGGCTAATAAGCTGCCTAATTTTAGCTACACCGACCCTAGCAATAATCCCGCTGTTAATTTTGATTTTGGAATACCCACCAACGGGATGGAAGCACCTTGGGGCCAAGCATCGCTCACCTTTTACTACGACAGTTTAGCAATTGACGGCACTGCAAATAACACACTACCAACAACCCTAAACCAATTACTTAGCTGGAGCGCACAAAACCCGGGGCGCTTTAGCTACCCAAAGCCGCCTGACTTTTTAGGCATGAGCTTTTTAAAGTACGCGCTTGTTATGCTACATCAACAAAGTGATGACACACTTAAAGCACAGTTAAATCAGCCAGCTACTACACAAAACACAGCCCAAGTATTAAACCCGTTATGGGATTTTTTAAATAAACTGCACCCAACACTTTGGCGCGGCGGTAAACACTTTATGCAAAGTGGTGCACAAATGCGCCGTTTAGTAGGCGACACCGAGCTAAGCATAGCGTTTACGTTTTCAGCACCCGAAGTGCCCGCAGCCGTTAAACGTTATGATTTACCTAAAAGTATTCGCAGTTATGCAATGCAAGATGGCAGTTTAAGTAACACCCACTTTGTAGCCATACCTTATAATGCAAGCCATGCACAAAGTGCGCAGTTAGTGGCTAATTTTTTATTAAGCCCAGAGGCGCAAGCTCAAAAACAAAAAGCGTCTATATGGGGCGATAAAAGCGTACTTATTCAATCAACGCTAGCTCCACAGCAACAAGCTTTATTTAAAACAACGCAACCGCATCCAAGTGCCCTGCCTTTAAATAGTATTAAACGCACGCTAAGTGAGCCACACCCAAGCTGGGTAAACGCTATTGTGCAAGGGTGGCAAACACGTTTTGGAGTAAGCCAATGAGTGTTGTTTCAAATAAGTTAGCAGCAAGCCCAACGCTTAAACCACATAAAAGCGCCAATATGTTTAGTAAATTAGTTACATTAAGTCCACGCTTTTTACTGGCATTGCTTATTTTACCTGTAATAGGCGGCTTAATTAGCGTGCTATTGCCCGCTTTTGGTTATGCGCCGGTACTTGAGCACACAACACTTGGCCTACATGGCTTTACTATGCTCATGCAAACACCCGGCCTAACACGCATGGTTATGCTAAGTGTTGGCAGCGGATTAATAAGTACCTTACTAGCCTTTACCATTACATTAATGATTTTAGCGGCATTTTTTAATAGCCCGTGGCTTAACCGTATTCAGCGTTTATTGAGCCCGATACTGGTAATTCCCCACGCGGCAGCGGCTATTGCGGTTGGTTTTTTAATTGCTCCTTCGGGAATGATCTCGCGCTTAGTATCGCCTTGGTTTAGTGGGTGGGAACTTGCGCCTAACGGCATGTTTCCGCATGACGCGTTTGGAATTAGTATAATTTTAGGCTTAACCCTCAAAGAGCTGCCTTTTTTACTGTTAATGGCGCTAGGTGTGCTTGCCCAACCTGAGCTTGGCAAAAAGCTGCGCCAGCAACATAAAGTAGCGCTTAACTTGGGCTACTGCCCTATGACGGCTTTTTTTAAAGTAATATTACCAAGCCTTTACCCATTATTGCGCCTACCCATTTTAGCCGTATTGGCTTATGCCAGCGCAAGTGTAGAAATGCCACTTATTCTGGGGCCAAATACCCCGCCAACGCTTGCTGTTGCTATTATGCACTGGTTTAACGATGTAGATTTAAACCTGCGTATTAAAGCCTCAGCGGGGGCACTATTACAGCTTGTACTTACTGGCGGTTTGCTAGCACTTTGGCTTGGCGGCGAAAAAGCGATAAAAGCATTATTTAGTGATTTACTCACCAATGGCGAGCGAGAATATGGCGGTGTTTATTGGCAAAAAATAACAACCGTATTAACAGTATTTGTAATTGGCTTTATTTTGCTTTCATTAATTGGCTTAATTATGTGGTCGGTTGCCGGATTTTGGCGTTTTCCGGCGGCACTGCCCGATCAGCTCACGCTACTTCACTTTAAAAGTGCGCTAATGCAAATGCAAAGCCCGCTTTTTAATACCCTTGCTATAGGGCTAGTTACTACGTTATTTGCCATTATTATTACCCTTTTGTGCTTAGAGTCAGAGCAGTTAAGTGCCAAACCCATGTCGCGCTTTACCAGCTTAATTATTTATTTACCGCTGCTTGTGCCAAGTATTGCGTTTTTATTTGGCCTAGTGTGGCTGCAACAACTAGTAAATAACCAGGCCGCGTTTTTTAATGTGGTATTTACCCATTTATTGTTTGTACTTCCGTATGTGTTTTTATCACTTTCGAGCAGTTATAGGCGCTTAGACCCTCGCTTTGCTCATGTAGCAGCAAGCCTTGGCGCAACGCCCTGCAAAGTGTTTTTACAAGTAAAATTACCCCAGTTATTTGCTCCTATTTTAATTGCGGCGGCACTTGGTTTAGCCATTAGCTTTGGCCAATACCTCCCCACGCTTTTAGCCGGTGGCGGGCGCATAGCAACCATAACAACCGAAGCGGTTACCCTTGCTAATGGCGCAAGTAGGCGCACCAGTGCGGTGTATGCCATTATGCAAATGGCATTGCCACTCATTGGCTTTATACTGGCGTGGGTGTTACCTAAGTACTTTTTTAAAAGCGCCCATCGCTAACCCATAAATTAAAAGGTTTTTAATGCAGTCATCTTTAGAGATTAAAAATTGTGAGCTTTATCGTCAAAACCAACAATTACTTAGCTTAAACGAGCAGGTAAAAGGCGGCGAAATACTCACCGTTATGGGGCCATCAGGCAGTGGTAAATCAAGTTTATTAAATTGGCTTACCGGCACATTACCCAGTGGTTTTAGCGCAAATGGCGAAGTGTGGCTTAACGGCGAAAATATTAATAACTTACCCGCACATTTACGCCACATAGGCGTGCTTTATCAAGATGCGTTATTATTTTCGCATTTATCGGTAAGCGGTAACATTGCCTTTGCTATGCCTAAAGGCAATAAAAAACAGCGCCTTGAAAAAATAGAGCACGCCCTTGAACAAGTTGGATTAAAAGGCATGGCTAATCGCCACCCCGACAACCTCTCTGGTGGGCAACAAGCCCGCGTTGCTTTATTGCGTATGCTATTGAGCGAGCCAAAAGCTATTTTACTTGATGAGCCCTTTAGCAAGCTCGATACCCAATTAAGAGTAGATACGCGCGAGCTGGTATTTAGCCAAATACGTGAGCATAAACTGCCCGCTATTATGGTGACCCACGATCATAGCGATGCAGAGGCTGCAAATGGCAAACTAATCACCTTAAATTTAGCCAAATAAACGCACAAAAAGTACAAGGCACCAAGCATGTTAGACAAATACATCACCCCAGTAATAAAGCCACTGTTAACCCCTGTTGTGGCGTTAATGCACAAACGCGGCATAACGCCCGACCAACTTACTGTGGTAGGCTTTTTAATAGGCCTATTAGCTGTGCCATTAATTGCGTTTGAAATGTGGTACGCAGCGTTAACGGCTATTGCTTTAAATCGTATTTTAGATGGGCTAGATGGCGCATTAGCACGCCATGCAAATTTAAGTTCAAGCGCTGGCGGCTTTTTAGATATTACCCTCGACTTTTTATTTTATGCGGCAATTCCGCTTGGCTTTATTTTGGCAAACCCTGAGCAAAACGCGATTGCAGGTAGCATATTACTGGCCACTTTTATAGGCACTGGCTCAAGCTTTTTAGCCTTTGCCATAGCCGCCGAAAAATTTAAGCTCGAAAAACCCCAGTTTAAATACAAAAGCTTTTACTATTTAAATGGTTTAACCGAAGGCACAGAAACCATCGCGCTGTTTATTGCCTTTTGTATTTGGCCGCAGCACTTTGCCCTAATGGCGAGTATTTTTGCCACTGCGTGCGCTATTACTATTTTTACACGTATACATGGTGGGTATAACACGCTTAAACGCCAAGAAGCCGATGAGGTTACACAAACCAATGAGTAATGAAATTTGGTGGCGATTAGGGTTCTTTTTTAGCATTTTGGTTATTATGATGCTGCTAGAATTGCGTATGCCTGCCCGTAAATCGCCGATAAAAAGTACCACCCGGTGGTTGGCCAATTTTGGACTGGTGTTTGCTTCATCATTAATTGCTCGCTTAAGTGTGCCAATAGGCTTAACCGCCGTAGCGCTTTATACACAAGAGCACGGTATCGGTTTATTTAATCAAATAGCCACACCAAGTAGTGTTGCTATTATTTTAAGCATATTACTGCTTGATATAGTTATTTATTGGCAGCACCGGCTTTTTCATCAAGTGCCTATTTTGTGGCGTTTGCACCGTGTGCACCACGCCGATGCCCATGTAGATACCAGCACAGGTTTGCGTTTTCACCCTATCGAAATTGTACTAAGCATACTTATAAAATTGATTGCCGTTACCGCTT
This sequence comes from Pseudoalteromonas sp. Angola-7, assembly GCF_028599255.1. NCBI lineage: Bacteria > Pseudomonadati > Pseudomonadota > Gammaproteobacteria > Alteromonadales > Pseudoalteromonadaceae > Pseudoalteromonas > Pseudoalteromonas sp. Angola-7. The sequence continues at coordinate 11,687 of NZ_JAQREL010000026.1, read as the reverse complement.
TAGGAGTACCTGCTATTGCAGTATTAATATTTGAAATAGCACTTAATGGATTAGCGCTGTTTAACCACGCCAATATACGTTTACCCAATGCCATAGAAAAACCACTTCGGCTCATATTAATGACCCAAATACTGCACCGTATTCATCATAGCCAGCGCGTGAGCGAAACCAATTCAAACTATGGATTCAGCGTTATTTGGTGGGATAAACTGTTTGGTAGTTACAAAAATGAAGCGCAAAAAGCCGATAACGACATAGATATAGGCTTAAAAGAATACCCTAACCCGCAGCAAAACGCCTCGCTGTGGGGTTTGCTAATTATGCCGTTTAAACGTAAATAAGCTTCCATTTCAAGTGGCTACAATACTATTAAAATAAACAATAAATTAAGAGGTAAATGCGTATTTAAATTTACACATTTACCTTATTAAACCCCGCCAAAGCCTTACCCCCTATAATTTAACCTTTACAAGCTAAGCGCTTTAAAGGGTTTACTAACCTATTGAATGCTATACCACTTTCACTTTTTTAACTTTCGTTTTTTGTAAAAAAGCAAAATTACACGCCATATAGTTAGCCTAATACGGGTAAATCATCGCAATTAGCGCTAAATGTAATTGCTACAGGTAACTTTTATATTTACCAATTAAGTAAAATATTAATACATGTATTAAAAATGCAACATTTCAAATAATGTAAGCTGTTAAATTTATTAGCGATTTAGTTAATAACTCCAATTGGTAAACTGGTCTTACCGTAAACTAAATGTAAATAAAATACACAAATATGTTGACCATTTACGTAGTGCGCAATATTATTTGTAAGCGCTTACAAAAACACATGATAAATGTAAGCGCTTACAAAAATAAATATGGTTCTTTTTAATAAGTTTAAACACACATTCTGACAACAATCTGTGAAACCGGGGTTCAGCTATGAACATTGAAAAAACACACATTGCTCGCTTACTGGCTGCTATTTCGTTAGCGTCTTTAGCTGGCTGTGGTGGCGACTCAGCCACAACATCTAATTTTGAAAATATCGACGCTTCTGAGCCAGTTTCAGATTGGCAACTAGTATGGAGCGACGAGTTTGAAGACTCAGCCATTGATACTAATAAGTGGAACTTTGAATTAAACTGCGATGGCGGTGGTAACAACGAAAAACAATGTTACACCGATAACGAAGAAAACGCCTTTATACAAGACGGTGTGTTAAACATTGTTGCCCTACCCGCGACAGAAGGCGCTGAAAAGCCCTACACTTCTGCGCGTTTAAATACCCGTTATAATGCTGACTTTACTTATGGCCGCTTTGAAGTACGTGCAAAGCTCCCTTCGGGGCAAGGCAGCTGGCCTGCGTTTTGGATGCTACCAACCGATGAAGAATATGGTACATGGCCACGCTCAGGCGAAATTGATGTTTTAGAATCAGTAAACCTAAAAACCGCTGACGAAGATGGCGGTGTTGAATCAAGCATTCATGGCACATTGCATTACGGCCGTGCATGGCCAGATAACAGCTACACAGGTCAAGAGTACAAATTTCCTGAAGATAGCAACCCAGCAGATGACTTTCATACTTACGCAGTAGAGTGGCAAGAAGGTGAAATACGCTGGTACGTTGATGGCTACCTATATGCCACACAGCGCCAATCAGAAGTATTATATAATTCCAAAGGCGAAGCCGCAGGTTTAAAACATCGCGGTTGGTTTGCAGAGTATTTTGAACAAGGTTCTGGCGAGCTAGAAACTCATTGGGATAGCGCTCCTTACGATAAAGACTTTCACTTACTATTAAATTTAGCAGTAGGCGGCGACTGGCCTGAAAACGTAAATGAGTTAGGTGTAGATGCCAGCGCATTTGAAAACGGCCAAACATTTGCAATTGACTACGTACGTGTTTATCAATGTGCATCAAATCCAGATACCGGCAAAGGGTGTGAAACTATTCGCCCAGGTTACGATAGCCTAGACGATGCCCTGCTAGAGGGCGAAGCGCCTATTCCTAGCCCGCCATCTACAGGTATTGCTACACCGTTAACTATTTTTGGCGACAGCTTTAACCCTAACTGGCCAGCATGGGATTGTTGTGGTGGCTCTACACCTGCAATTGTAAGTGATGAAGAGCAAGGCGACGTTGTTGAATTTACAATAGGTAGCGAGCCTACAGTGGTTGGTTTTATTAGCCGCGATGCGTTTATTACTGACGAAAACGGCGCTGCAACACCTTTTGATGCATCACCTATGCTAGAAGAAGGCTACGTACGCTTTAAAATGAAAGTAACCAGCGCACCAAGCGTGCCAGACACACCTTGGTTTGTAAAACTTGAAAGCACAGAAGCCTCAACCGATGCTGATATGCCGCTTACAAGTAGCGTTGAAGGCCAAGCACCTGTAGTAGGTGAGTGGCAAACCTATACGTTTTTACTTTCTGACCTTGCTGACTTAGATTTAGATATCAGCGCAATTGACGTACTTATGGTATTCCCTGAGTGGGGCACGGGCGAAGGCGCAACCTTTTTAATTGACGACGTTGAAATTACGCAAGACAACCTAGGCGCATCACCAGAGCTGACTATTTTTGAAGATGAGCAAAACCTAGCATGGCCAATGTGGGATTGTTGTGGTGGCTCAACGCCTATCGAAGTGGTAGATGATGAAGCGCACGGGGTAACCGCTGAATTTAGTATTGGTGCAGAGCCTACAGTAATGGGCTTTAACAGCCGTACTGAAGTAGGTGGTGCAGGTGAGTCATTTGATGCAAGCAGCATTTTAGATGAAGGCGTTATTCAGTTTGACTTAAAAGTAACGTCTACCCCAAGCGACCCTTCAACTGCGTGGTTATTTAAAGTAGAGGCAAATGGTGCAACTTCATTTGCAGAACTTGAACTAACGCAAAGTGTTGAAGGTGTAGCGCCAGTGACTGGCGAGTGGCAAACTTATACATTTAAGTTATCAGATCTCGCAGGTGCAGGCCTTGATGTAAGTGCAATTGATGTACTTATGATTTTTCCGGCATGGGGCGCAGGTGAAGGCGCGGTTTACCGTGTAGATAATGTTAAAATTTACAACCCTAATGCAGCGCCCGTTGCCTCTGGTGAGCTAAACGTATTTACAGATACAGTCGCCGATCAGTGGAGCATATGGGATTGCTGTGGTGGTTCAACACCTACTACAGAAACCGACGATGATCAGCACGGCGCAGTGGCTCAGTTTAGCATTGGTGCAACACCTACTGTAATGGGCTTTTTAGCCGATGAAGACGTATCGTTTGATGCATCAGCCCTGTTAGAAAATGGCGTTGTACAGTTTGATTTAAAAGTAATAACAGCACCTTCAAACGTGGATGCACAATGGTTATTTAAAATTGAATCAATTGGCGCTTCAAGCGCAGTAGAGCTGGCATTAACGCAAAGCAATGAAGGGCAAACACCTGTTACAGGCGAATGGCAAACATACACCTTCCCTATTGGGCAACTATTTGATGCGGGCTTAGATATTAGCGCTATAAACGTGCTCATGGTATTTCCTACGTGGGATATGGGCAACGGCGCACTATACCGCATAGATAACGTGATTATCGCGAATCCATAAAAACACACTACAATAGGCGCATGGCGCCTATTGCTACACAACAACATTTTATAAAGCAGAGCTATTATGAACACATTCAATTTTAAAAAGAGCCAACTTGCGGCTTCTGTGTCTCTTATCATTGCTGCAAGCACGTTAAATACGGCCATTGCTGCCGAAGCAGACACTGCAGCATCTCCTGATGTAGAAGTTATTGAAGTAAAAGGTATTCGTGGTTCACTTATTCGTTCTATGGATATGAAACGTGATTCATCGGGCGTGGTAGATGCCATTTCAGCAGAAGAAATGGGGAAATTTCCAGATACCAATTTAGCAGAGTCATTACAACGCATTACCGGTGTATCGGTGAGCCGTGCAAACGGTGAAGGTAGCCAAATTACCGTACGTGGTTTTGGCCCAGAGTTTAACTTAATTACGCTAAACGGCCGCCAAATGCCTGGCACAGGTTATACACGCTCGTACAACCTTGAAAACATTGCCTCAGAGGGCGTAAGTGCGCTAGAAGTATTTAAAACAGCGCGCGCCGATGTACCAAGCGGTGGTTTAGGTGCTACGGTAAACATTTCTACTGCGCGCCCTTTTCAAAAGCCAGGTCAAAATTTTTCAGCCACGGTTAAAGCAAATCACGACTCATCAAACGAAGCCGGTGATGATGTAACCCCAGAGCTTTCTGCTGTTTATAGCAACACATTTGCAGATGACAGATTTGGTTTTGGTTTTTCGTTTTCGCATCAAGAACGCGACTTTCAAAAACAACGCGCCAATATTCAAGGTTGGCAGGCCAATGTTGATTTACCTGAATTAGATAGCAGTAACGTTGTTGATAACCGTACTGACCCATCAGGTAACTACTACTTCCCTAAAGACATGAACTACTCTATTGAAGATGTAGAGCGTGAACGTACTAACGGCCAAGTTACTTTTCAATTTGAACCGGTTGATGGCTTTGTAGCCACCTTAGATTACACAGCAAGTAAAGCGGTTACGGGCTCTGAAAGTATTGGTTGGGGTATTTGGAACGACTTTGGTAGCAATATTAATGGCTACGAGCTTGATGAAAACGGCACCGCTGTTTATGCCGATATTAGCGGTAACGATGCCTCGTTTACAGCTAACAAAGGCACCACAGAAGTAAAAGCACGCTCTATTGGTTTAAACCTAGAGTGGGAAATTAACGACACGTGGCACGTTGAACTTGATTACCATGACTCTAAAAATGAAACCGATAACGGCGCCGATGACGGGCTAGGCAGTACCGGCCAAGTGATTTTAGGCTCTGATCAGCTAGCAAATAAAATTTACGATTACCGCACAGGCGAAATCCCAAGTGCTCAAGTTAACTGGTTAAACGGCACAAGCGAATTAACGCCAGGCGAAATTGACTCTAACTTTAGCCAATTTACGCACTCGCCGGGTGAATCAAACATTGAGCAATTACAATTACATACCACTTGGTACAATGAAAACTTTGATATTGGCCTAGTTAAAGTAAAATTTGGTGCATCGCGCACTGAGCAAAACACCGGTGGTTACACTGCATGGAGTGGTTTAGTAGGTGGCCCTGGTTTTAACCCATCGTACACAGAAATATTCCCAGACAGCATGTTTACTCGCCACGATACGTCGGGCCTTTTAGATCAATTTGATGGTGGCGGCAGCAACTTACAACCAGGTTACTACTACACCTACGATTTTGACGAAGCAGTGGCTCGCCAAATGGCATACTTAACCTCTGATGTAACCGGTGGCGATGCATACGCAGCCAATGCTTACATGGATGGTATTGATAGCGAAAGCTACGTAGAAGAAATTACAAACAGCTTTTATATTCAATCAAGCTGGGAGTTTGATGTAAGCGATTACTACGTAAAAGTAAACGCTGGCCTGCGCTACGAGCAAACAGATGTAACCAGCACAGTACGCCAACGTGTTGAAGAACAAGTAAATTGGATCAGCGCCTCAGAGTGGATAATGCAATATGCAGCCGGCGGCGATGATAACTTCTTAGAGCAGCAAGGCGATTACGACATATTATTACCGTCAATCGATGTAAGTGTTGATTTAACCGAAGACGTTGTAGCCCGTGTTTCATGGGGTAAAACTATGTCGCGTGCACCACTGGGTGATTTAGCCGGTGGTCGTAGCTTAACAGGCAGCCCAAAACCTGGCTCGCGCACGGGTAGCCAAGGTAATACAAATTTATTGCCGTTTGAATCAACCAATCTCGACTTATCATTAGAGTATTACTACGCAGAAGGCAGCTACGCCTCTATTGGTTACTTTAAAAAAGACGTAGATAACTTTATTCAAACCACCATTACGCAAACCACGATTGAAGGCCTATACGACATTTTAAACGGCCCACGTTACTTACAAGCAGTTAGCGATATTGAATCGCGCGGCGAGCAAGCAACCACCGATGCTATTTTTGCGCAAATGATTAGCAATGGTTATGGCAATGCGAATGGCGTCATTGAGCCAAATAGCGATGACCCACTTATGGTATGGAACATAAGCCAACCACAAAACACCGACAGCAAATCGGTAGATGGTTTTGAAGTGGCTGTTCAGCACTTAATTGGCGAAACTGGTTTTGGTGTAGGTGTTAACGCCACGTTTGTAGATGGCGATGTAGAATTTGATAGCGAAAGCCTAGACCAACAAGCGCCGCTTACAGGTTTAAGTGACTCAGCTAACTTTCAAGGCTTTTACGAAAAAGACGGCCTATCGGTTAAAATTACTTACGCATGGCGCGACTCGTACTTAATTGGTGTAGGCCAAGCACAAGGCTCAGCCGATGCGCCACCGCAATATGCTAAAGCCTACGGCCAATGGGATATGAGCGTAAACTACGATGTAAACGAAAACGTAACCGTATTTTTTGATGGCATAAACTTAAATAATGCCACCGAAGAAGGCTACGGCCGTTACGAAGAGCAGTTTTTATTTGCTAATCAGTACGGCCCACGCTACTCAGTGGGTGCCCGTTACACGTTTTAAACTATTCCCTAGTTAGAATAGTTAAGCCGCTTGTTTTAACAAGCGGCTTTTTTATAACGTTTTTATTTGCTCAAGCAATACATTAGTTGTCCAATCAATGCCGTTATATGCCACATCGGGCTTATAAAAATCCCCTGCCCCACGCGCTCTGTTTACGTATACTTTGTTAGGTACAATCACTTTCCCCAACCCTGAAGGTAAATCAGCTAAGCGTACTTCCATATACATAGAATCAGCACTACTTGGCGCACCAAATAACGTGGTATTTTCAAAAAGCTTAAACTTATCAAGCGCATCTAAACAAGCACTGGCGCACTGCGGCGGAACAATAACAAACACCTTGGTTTTAAAGTCACTAGTTAAAGGCTTTTGAGGTATGTTATTTGGCGTATTAGTTTCTTGCTCTACATAAAATGGATCACCACTTTTAAGTGATAAAGCCATACCCGCAGCTGTGATTTTAAATATTTTCAATAATTCAGGCTGATTTTTTACAACCTCTAATAAAGACACTACATGGTCGGTATTATCCTTTGATGCTCTCCACCACACTTGCGTGTTTTGAGAAGTATTATTTACTTTTTGTTCTACTATTTTTTTACCCCATAGTTCTTTGGCTATTTGTGAGCTCCAATAAGATGAGCCACCTTGGTTATGGCGCAAATCTAACACCACGGCTTTTGCAGTAAGTAACTTGCCACGCTGCTGTTGTATTTTTTCAAACACTTTATTGTAGGCAGCAGTTTGCTTTTCGGTTGATGAAAAGCTAGGCATAGCAATCCACGCAATATTTTTTTCAGGCCAGGTTAAATCAATGGGGAGTTCATCACCGTTGTAGGCATTTTCTAAATGCTTACTGACTGACTTAGGTCTTACAGACCAATTTAATACGTGTGTATAGGTATCGCCATTGGCTTTAACAAATTCGCATTCTTTTAAAGGAGTTAAAAATGGATTGCCCTCGTCAATGAGTAACCGCCAACCTTGCTGCCACCAATGGCCAGGTTGTGCAACTTGCCCATAAAACTTAAACACTCTCTCACGCATTAAGGTCTCGGTACTTTGTCCATCACATTGGCTTACAACGTCGCCTTTGCTAATATTTTTGTTTTCACTGTAATACACTTTTAGCGCATCACCTCGCCACACAGTTCTAAAGCCCGGCCAGCGGCGCGCGGGTCTATCTACGCTTGAAAACGCACCGGCGTGGCCATCTTGTAAAATAGTGCTAAAACGAGAAATTGCCGCTGCATGAACCTGCGGCCCGCTCGCTTGAGTTGAGAGTTTAAGCGCTTGTGCTTTTGCCTGTTTTAATAAATCAGGGAACGCGGGGTTGTTAGCATCAAACATACCTGGGTGATTTTGTGCTGTAATGTTGTAAGCAGCTTGAATATCATTTTCTATTACTGTTCGCCACTGCTCATCCGTTTGCGGTGACACAGCGGTGTTAGCAAAACCCATAAAAGATACAATAAAGCTGCTAGTAGAAATAGTGAGCATAGATATTTTAACCATCATTCAAATCCTTTTGTTGTAGTTTTTTAATAGTTAAAACTGGAAACTATTGATGCCGTTTAACTTAGCACACACTTAAAATAATTATGCCTAAATGCCAGCTCTAGAGATTGTTTAATGCTTGAGTAGACGAATCCATTCATCGGGGTTTGCTAAAATAAAGTCATAAGTATCTTCATTATCTAAAGTGATTGTTATTGCATCGCTTGTTAGTGGTAAAATGCCTGCACCTCTCCCTGCTGACTTTTCAATTTTTACGATTGCGCTTCGTGTAAAAGTATAAGGCCCTAAACCAGCACTTTCATTGTATGGCTCAAAACGTACCTCACCTTGCGTTACATAAAATTTACCATCGGCTTTTGCAACACCACCTTGATACGTAGCTGTAGATGATTTGAGTATTTTATTGTTCATTTGGCTTTCCTGCTAATTAATTTACGTCAATAAAATGTATTCACTTTAATAAGTTATATAGCTTTATACTTTAAGGCAATCAATTTGTACCCAAAAAGCAAGTTATAATGACACGTACTTTATTTAGCCAATTAGAATCTAGGCTTCGAAAGATGTAAAGTTTAAAATGGGTGTTTTGTTAATTCTTTCTCTGAATTTTTTTAACTAAAGGCACTATCGCTAAAGCTAGCAATACGGCAAGAAAAAAGCCCACAAACGTATTACCAAACACCCATCTAAAAAAGATTCCTGAAAGAGACAAAACAAAAGCTGACCAAAGCCATGGATTTATATTCTGCATACTATCTAGAGCACCTCATAGCACCCTGCTTAGGGGCGCAAACACATGGGCTATAATTTGGATCGAAGCGACGCTGCCCATGTGTATGCATCCCAGCGAACGAAGTGAGTGTGTTGATTAGGTTGTTAGGTGCGTGCATATTTAAACCACTACCCTAGGGGCTTTACCATGAAAGCCCAAGTATAGTTTTTGAGATTATCTGGCACGAGAGGCCAGCCACGCTCAATACCTTCTTTTGTACCTTTCCAGAATAAGTGCTCTGTATAATATACATCTATGTATTCGAATTCTACTTTGGTTGCAGTATCCAGTTTTTCGCTCATGTACTGCAACTGTTCTAATGCTTCTTCTAAATTACCTTTGGTTAAACAAAATGGTTGTCAAATTTGCGAACTCTTCCATTAGGAATGTGGGTGCCCATTTTTCATGTTTTTCCATGAGAGGCACAACGTCAGGAAATTTAGTGCGGATTTCTTTTAAGAACTGTCTTATCTCTGATTTGGCCATTAATTTCTCAGAAGCACCTAACTTTAAACTAAGGGGTATAAGCATGGCGCTATAATGCCGAAGGCGCGCCGTGTTTGTGCCCCCTAGAGTGCTTTGTTAGCTGCCATGCTGCATAACCAAACCACCCCATTGTTGGGACTGCCCATAACCTTTGTACTAAGCCATTATAGGATTGCGGGATAAAACCAGCATATATTAACCAAAACATCAGTACATGGATTAAAGCCAGTAAGACACAATATATTTCGAACTTTGAAGAATTAATTATGTTCTTAAACTCAAGTGCTGCACAAACTGGAATTAGGATCATGAATATTGATAAGTTATACAGAAGATGAAGAGGTGACTCTAATGTCCAAATACCTGCACTAATCATGCTACAGCCGAGTAAAAATGTAGTAAGTGTTGCTACAGAGAATTTGTAAGGGCTCATTTTAAATAAGCCAAAAGCAAAAGTGCACATTGAAACACCGATAATTACGTCCATCGCTCTATGGGTGTAAGCAAATATAGGTGATTCTAATGCTACGTGGCTAATACTCTTCGCTAAGACATTGAATTCAGGGATAATAAACCCGATACCAATGTTGACGATAGATGCTATCCAAATAATATGAGCTTGTCTTATTGTCAATTTATTTCCTTATTTCTACTGGATGTGGCAGCTAACGCCCCAATATGCCGACGAAGCGAGCTCAGCGAGTTGAGGTCGGAATAATTGGTTTGTTATGTGTAATGCCATGTTTAACCATTTTTTAAGAGGGCAACTATTGAAAGTAGCAAACTAGCGAAAGAAATTACTAACGCACCAAGAGCCAAAAAAGTGTTTCTGGAAGATATTTTATTTGCCTCCTCCTTCAGAGCTAAATCCTTTTTCTTTCTCTCTAAGTCAGCTTGGGCTTTGCGATCTTCGTTTTTTCGCTTGGCAATGATTAATCCCTGTTTTGCGTCCATCCTAATCCTTCAAATTCAAATTACACATAACTTTTAAATAAGGGGCGCAGACGCGTGGGCTATAATGCGAAGCAGCCCACGTGTATGCGTCCCAGTGACCGAAGGGAACGACTTAATTTGTTTGTTAGAAGTCATACCCTAAAACTTCCAGTGATGCTTTTGCTTTTTGAACAGCAGCAATGATTTTTTCCCTTTTCGCCCAACTCTTAAGTTTTGAAGGGAATCTACTAAGCCAATGATTATTTGGTCCATAGCCATTACCTCTTAAGCTAGAGAGGTAGTTCGTAGTGGGTAGGTTTCTCTGTTCCATTACACTTAGAAAATGCGCTATTTCCAAAGATGAAGCAAATTCAATTTCAAACCCCAGAACGGTGACTGTTAAAAAAGGATAGCCTTCCAAAACGTGTTTCTTGGGAAAAGGTGGATCAAACTCGTCGCATTGAGAATACCCTTTTACATCCTCGCCAATACCTTTGTGTACCCAATAGCTAATAGGTGTTTTTCTTCGGTTTTTTAAATGAACAAATTTCCAAGTACTCATCTTGACTTCTAACTTCCCGCATAACGGGCAAATACACGTAGGCTATAATACCGAGCAAAGCGAGGGGAGCCTACGTGTATTTGTCCCCCGCGAGCGTAGCGAGTGTTTATGCGCTTGTTAGGTGCACTCTACACTACTGCACCTAGTTAAATACTCCGGATCAAACTGTGGCTCATGCTGAACACCGTATCCAATTAACCAAGTAGGAAACGCCAAAACAGTGTTAGTTGGTAGCTCAATTTCGTTGTCGGTTTCAATTAAAACGGCTCGTATAGCCCAATAATATCCGTTACTCCCCCAAGGAAACTGAACTAGTTTAGTTATTCTTATAGTTGTTCCTTTAGGAAGAGGAGAAACAATGGAACGTTGTCTTTCAAACGCTAGTTTTTCAAATAGTTTTTCATCCCACCACAATTTATTTGAGAGATATGTATCGTAGTCTTGTGGTGTTTTAAAGTATTCATTACCCGAATCGAAAGCTTGAATACCTATACACCACTCAGTAGATTGAATTGTGGCATCGATATCCGCACAACGAGCCTCATACAAATAACCATCTTTTGCAGTTAGATAATATGAACCGACTATATTTTTTGCTATCGGCATATCTGATTTATCAACGATACCCGTGCAAGCTGGCAGAGATAAAACTAATAAAAATGGCAAAAACTTCAAATATACCTCCTGTGCACCTAGACATAATGACTCCCACACGGTGTTAGCCTCCGCTTTTCGTGGGTTAGCTTAATTCAAAGCCAGAGCCATAATTAGTTTGTCAATTAACTAAACAGCAGAGGCTAACATGAATAAACATAGCATA
>NZ_JAQREL010000025.1:0-27426 GCF_028599255.1 Pseudoalteromonas sp. Angola-7 | reverse complement strand
CAATGCTGTACGGCCCTTCTGCAAGTGCCGTCGGTACTTCCACTGAGAAGTTGCCGCTCGCATCCACGGTGGTGGTAAAGGTTTGCTCTGCCCCTAAATCATCGATAACCGTAAAGGTGATCACGGTTCCTTCTAGTGCATCACTGGTGCCGCTTAGGGTCGGTGTAACATCGTTACTTGAACCTGGGCTAGTTAAATCAAGCGTTGGCGCAATGGTATCAACCTCCCCTGCACCTGTGGCGGTCGCAGTGTTACCCGCTGTATCGCTTACGCTTGCACTTACGGTAAAGTTGCCCTCAGCAAGGGCTGTTGTAACCGGCACTGACCATGTACCAGTTGCGCCTACTGTGGCGGTAATGGTTTGCGCTGCACCGGCATTGTCTGTCACAACAATTGTTACTTCACTGCCTTGTGGCGCATCACTTGTGCCGGAGATCGTCGGTGTTGTGTCGTTGCTAACGCCGTTATCTGTAATAACAAGGCTCGGTGGGGTTAAATCAATCTCACCGGTTTCGCTCGCGCTGCCGATATTACCCAGACCATCGTCTACTTCTGCGGTTACCGTGTATTCGCCTTCAGTTAGTTCAGTTGGTGCAGCAACGCTCCACACGCCACTGGTTACTGTGGTGGTTGTGGTGGTTTCAGCGCCTGCACTGTCTACAAACGTTAGGCTAATGGTGGTGCCATCTGCTGCATCGCTTGTCCCATTAATGGTTGGTGTGGTGTCGTTGGTATCAACCAAGGTATTAATGCTAATGCTTGGCGCGGTAGTGTTCAGCGTGGCTGTTTCACTAACTGTGGTGGTGTTACCGGCGTTGTCGCTCACGCTGGCTTCAATGGTCAGCTCACCATCGCTTAAGGCGTTCGGTACATCCGCTGACCAGCTGCCACCTGCTTGGACTGTGGCTGTAAAGGTTTCGGTGGTAATGCCATCGCTAACGCTGATGCTGATTACCGTGCCGGCTGGTGCATTCGTGGTACCACTAATGGTTGGCGTGCTGTCGTTGGTAGCGCCTACAGTGTCGAGTGTCAGTGTCGGTGCAAGGCTATCAAGGGTGCCCGATTGCGTAGCGCCGCCTGTATTGCCCGCCGCATCCGTAATGCTGGCTTGTACACTGTAGCTGCCATCAGGTAATTCTGGGCTGATTGCTTGCCAATTGCCGTTGACATCCACGGTGGCGGTGAGCGGTGTTTCATCGCCATTACTGTCGGTGATTACAATGTTTACAACTGTGCCTTCTGGCTCAGTTGAAGTACCACTAATAAGTGGTGTGCTGTCGTTACCAAGCCCCAGTGCATCCACGGTTACAACCGGGGTTATGGTATCTACATTGCCACTGCTGTTGGCGGTGCTCTCATTGCCTGCGGCATCAGTAATACTGGCCGTCACAGTAAAGTCACCTTGTGCCAGCGCACTGGGCACTTCAATATCCCAGTGGCCATCCGTACCAACGGTGGTGGTAATGGTTTGCACAGCACCATCACTGTCGGTCACGCTGAGTGTTACCGTGCCGCCAATTTCGTTACTGGTGCCTTGTAATGTAGGGGTTAAGTCATTTACATCACCCACGGTTTGCATGGTTAATATGGGTGCTTGCGTATCGATGGTGGTGGTTTCACTCACGGTGGTTTCGTTGCCTACGCTGTCGTGTACGCTCACTTCAATTGTGCTTTCACCTTCACTGAGTGGTGTCGCTGGGGTGGCGCTCCACTCGCCGTTGGCATCAACAAGGGCGGTAATGGTTTGTGGGTTACCGTCACTGTCGGTCACCACAATCGTGACTTGTGCCCCTTCGCCTGCGTCACTTGTGCCGCTGATTATAGGCGTGTTGCTATTGCTTTGTGCATCCACCTCAACTGTGAGTGTAGGTGGTGTGTTATCAAAGTCATCTGAGCTGATTGTGCGTGTGTTCCCTGCTGCATCTGTGGCTGTGGCAATCACAGAGCCTACATCCAGTAGTGATACATCAAGCCCCACCAAAGACCAATTACCGTTGGCATCGGTTGTGGTGGTGTAAGTTACACCCACTCCTCCGCCAATAAGTTGCTCGGTGATGGTGATTTCACTGCCTGCTGGCAGGTCAGATGTACCACTGAGGGTAACCAATAAACCAAGCTCGAAGGTCGGCGTAAAGGCAAGAGCCGGTGGAGTTACATCCACTTCACCGCTGTCTGTCCCTGTGCCCGTGTTACCCGCTGCATCCGTGATGCTGGCACTGACACTGTAGTTACCTTCGGCTAAATCAGTCGCTGGGGTGGCACTCCAATTACCATTCGCATCGGTTTGTACATCAATAGTTTGTACGGTATTGGCTGCATCGGTAAAGGTTACCGTGACGGTGCTGTTTGGTGCATCACTGGTGCCCGTTACAGTTGGCGTGCTGTCGTTGGTGAGCGCTGGTGCATCCACACTCACACTTGGCGCGGTGGTATCAATATTACCGCTGCCGGTGATATCAGTGCTGTTACCTGCATCATCGCTAATGCTGGCCTCAATGCTGTAAGGCCCTTCTGCAAGTGCCGTCGGTACTTCCACTGAGAAGTTGCCGCTCGCATCCACGGTGGTGGTAAAGGTTTGCTGGGCTCCTAAATCATCGATAACCGTAAAGGTGATCACGGTGCCTTCAACCGCATCACTGGTGCCGCTTAGGGTTGGTGTGACATCGTTACTTGAACCTGGGCTGGTTAAATCAAGTGTTGGCGCAATGGTATCAACCTCCCCTGTACCTGTGGCGGTCGCTGTGTTACCCGCTGCATCGCTTACGCTTGCACTTACGGTATAACTGCCTTCAGCAACTACTTGTGAGGCAGCCACACTCCACGTGCCATTAGCTCCAAGGGTCGTTGTAACCGTATGGGTCACATTATTACTATCGGTGATTTCAACCGTTACGGTGCTGCCTTGCGGTGCATTCGCGGTGCCGGTGATCGTTGGGGTTGTATCATTGGTAACAACTAGCTCATTCACTTCAATCGCTGGCATAGTGGTGTCAATAATACCGGTTTCTGTGGCGCTGCCGATATTACCCAGACCATCGTCTACCTCGGCGGTCACTGTGTATTCGCCTTCAGCTAATTCAGTTGGTGCAGCAACGCTCCATACGCCACCGGTGACGGTGGTATCAACAGTCGTAATATTACCCGCGCTATCTTCAAACGTTAGGCTAATGGTGGTGCCATCTGCTGCATCGCTTGTCCCATTAATGGTTGGTGTGGTGTCGTTGGTATCAACCAAGGCATTAATGCTAATGCTTGGCGCGGTGGTGTTCAGCGTGGCGGTTTCACTAACCGTAGTGGTGTTACCAGCGTTGTCGCTCACACTGGCTTCAATGGTCAGCTCACCATCAACCAGAGCATTTGGTACATCGGCTGACCAGCTGCCACCCGCTTGGACTGTGGCTGTAAAGGTTTCGGTGGTAATGCCATCGCTGACGCTGATGCTAATTACCGTGCCGGCTGGTGCATTCGTGGTACCACTAATAGTTGGCGTGCTGTCGTTGGTAGCGCCTACAGTATCGAGTGTCAGTGTCGGTGCAAGGCTATCAAGGGTGCCCGATTGCGTAGCGCCTCCTGTATTGCCCGCCGCATCCGTAATGCTGGCTTGTACATTGTAGCTGCCATCAGGTAATTCTGGGCTGATTGCTTGCCAGTTGCCGTTGACATCCACGGTGGCGGTGAGTGGTGTTTCATCGCCATTACTGTCGGTGATTACAATGTTTACAACTGTGCCTTCTGGCTCAGTTGAAGTACCACTAATAAGTGGAGTACTGTCGTTACCAAGCCCCAGTGCATCCACAGTTACAACCGGGGTAATGGTATCTACATTGCCACTGCTGTTGGCGGTGCTCTCATTGTCGGCGGCATCAGTAATACTCGCCGTTACAGTAAAGTCGCCTTGTGCCAGCGCACTGGGCACTTCAATATCCCAATGCCCATCCGTACCAACGGTGGTGGTAATGGTTTGCACAGCGCCGTCACTGTCGGTCACGGTGAGTGTTACCGTGCCGCCAATTTCGTTACTGGTGCCTTGTAATGTAGGGGTTAAGTCGTTTACATCACCCACGGTTTGCATGGTTAATGTGGGTGCTTGTGTATCTAAAGTAATTGTATCGGTTACTGTTGTTGTGTTTCCTGCTTCATCAGACACGCTCACTTCGATGGTGTTATCACCTTCATTCAAGTCTGTTTGAGGGGTTACTTCCCAACTTCCATTGGCATCTACTGTGGTTGTTAGTGTTTGTTCAACACCGTTTTCATCAGTGATCACTACAGTAATCGTTGTACCTACATCGGCATCACTCGTGCCTGAAATAGTCGGTGTTGTATCATTGGTTACAGCATCAAAATCAACGGTTAAACTTGGCCCCGCAGTATCAATATTACCGGTTGCTGTATCTAAAGCACTATTGCCTGCAGCATCAGAAACCTCTGCCTGTACAGTGTAATCCCCTGAAGCCAACTCTTGAGAAAGCTCTACACTCCAATTCCCTTGTGCATCTGTTGTCGTATTAAACGAGCGAACAACTCCTTGCGAATCTGTAACAGTCAAGCTTATTACAGTGCCAGAAACAACGCCTGTAGTATTACCAGCAATAATTGGTGTTGTATCATTACTGGTTTCTAGATCGTTAATTTGTATGGTTGGCGGCGTAATATCAATTACGGCATCAAGTTCTGCTATGGCTGAACCACCGCCTAAATCAGTTACTGTTGCACTGATTGATACACTTCCCTCAGGTAAATCGGCTGGCGGAGTAACACTCCACTGTCCGTTTGCATCAACAACCGTAGTTAAGGTAATAGTCGCACCTGTAGAGTCTGTGATCTGAACTTCAACAGACGAACCTACTTCTGCATTAAATGTATCACCGCTTATTTGTGGGGTTTGATCGTTGGTTTCACCAATCACATCTATAGTGATAGTTAACGCACTTGTATCAATAGTACCAGAGGCGCTTGCAGTACCTTCATTGCCAGCGTTATCGCTAATAGTAGCATCAACAGTATAGCTACCTTCAGCTAAAGCTACGGGTACTTCAACTGTCCAACTTCCATCTGCAATGACTTGTGCGGTGATTGTTTGCACTGCACCATTTGCATCCGTTACAGTTAAAGTAACAGTTGAGCCTGTAGGTTCCCCGCTTACCGTACCTGATAGAGTTGGTGTAGTATCACTTGTATCACCTAGCGCATTTATGGTCACAACCGGCGCAGTTGTATCAACCTCACCTGTGGTAGTGGCCGTGGTTTCATTACCTGCGTTATCGGTTACCGATACCTCAACGGTAAATTCACCTTCACTTAGCTCATTCGGTACATCTACACTAAAGGTGCCATCGGCTTGCACTTCGGTAGTAATGGTTTGTGGGTTACCCGCTTCATCCGTCACCGTAATCGTAACAACGGTGCCCTCTGGCTCACCCGTTGCCGTACCCGAAATAGTGGGTGTGGTGTCGTTAGTATCACCCACGGGATCTATTATTACTGTGGGCGCTGCTGTATCAACTTCGCCTGTGGTCGTTGCTGTAGTTTCATTACCTGCATTATCAGTTACCGATACCTCAACGGTAAATTCACCTTCACTTAGCTCATTCGGTACATCCACACTAAAGGTACCATCGGCTTGCACTTCGGTAGTAATGGTTTGCAGATTACCCGCTTCATCCGTCACGGTGATCGTAACAACTGTGCCCTCAGGCTCACCCGTTGCAGACCCTGAAATAGTCGGTGTGGTGTCGTTGGTATCACCCACCGGGTCAATTAACACTGTAGGCGCTGCGGTATCAACCTCACCTGTGGTGGTTGCTGTAGTTTCATTACCAGCGTTATCAGTTACCGATACCTCAACGGTAAATTCACCTTCACTTAGCTCATTGGGTACATCTACACTAAAGGTGCCATCGGCTTGCACTTCGGTAGTAATGATTTGTGGGTTACCCGCTTCATCCGTCACGGTGATCGTAACAACTGTGCCCTCTGGCTCACCCGTAGCGGTGCCTGAAATTGTAGGTGTGGTATCGTTAGTATCGCCAACTGGGTCGATTATCACTGATGGCGCAGCCGTGTCCACTTCGCCGGTTGTGGTTGCAGTGGTTTCATTGCCCGCAGTATCGGTAACCGATACTTCAACGGTAAATTCACCTTCGCTTAATTCATTCGGTACGTCCACACTAAAGGTGCCATCGGCTTGCACTTCGGTAGTAATTATCTGTGGATTACCCGCTTCATCAGTCACAGTAATGGTAACAACGGTGCCTTCTGGCTCACCCGTTGCACTGCCTGAAATAGTCGGTGTGGTGTCGTTAGTATCACCCACCGGGTCAATTATGACTGTGGGCGCTGCGGTATCTACTTCACCTGCGGTGGTTGCTGTAGTTTCATTACCTGCGTTATCGGTTACCGATACCTCAACGGTAAATTCACCTTCACTTAGCTCATTGGGTACATCTACACTAAAGGTGCCATCGGCTTGCACTTCGGTAGTAATGATTTGTGGGTTACCCGCTTCATCCGTCACGGTGATCGTAACAACTGTGCCCTCTGGCTCGCCCGTTGCAGACCCTGAAATAGTGGGGGTGGTGTCGCTTGTATCACCCACCGGATCAATTGTTAGTGTGGGCGCTGTGGTATCTATGACGCCTGTGGTTGTGGCTGAGGCTTCATTTCCAGCTGCATCAGTGGCTGTGGCCGTTATTGTAAACTCCCCCTCAGCAATTGCAGTCGTTGCACCTACTTGCCAAGAACCATCTTCTGCGACAACTGCCGTTAAGGTTTGCGAATCACCATTAGAGTCTGTTACTAATACAGTGATCAAGCTACCTGGCTCTACATCAGTTGTGGTACCACTAAATACAGGTGTTGAATCGTTAGAGTCAGTAAAGTCATTTACACTAATAGTTGGTGCGGTTAAATCTATAGTGCCAGTTTGTGAGTCTTGCGCGCTATTACCAGCACTATCACTTACATTTGCCACCACACTAAACTCACCCTCAGCTAATGCTTGTGGGACATCTATACTCCATGTGCCATCACCATTTATAGCAGTGACAAATTGCTGCTCAGCGCCAGCATCATCAGTCACAATCACTGTAACCACACTACCCGCTGCTAAACCTTGAGTAGAGCCGCTTATAGTAGGCGTTGTATCGTTTGTATCACCAATATTATCTATAGTTACGCTAGGTGCGGTTAAATCTATGGTGCCAGTAACCGTCGCTGTACTGCTATTACCTGCTTCGTCACTTACACTTGCAGTAACTGTAAAGTCACCTTCGCTAAGCTCATTAAGTATATCGGCGCTATAGCTTCCATCGGCATTAGTAATCGCTGTAATAGTTTGTTGATTACCGTCACTATCGGTTATTAATAAGGTAACCTCAGTACCTTGAGGTACATCTACTACGCTACCTGTCACACTCGGTGTTGTATCGTTTGTATCTGTAATTGGGTTAATAGTAATCGCAGGATCAGTTAGATCAATTTCCCCTACTTCAGTAGCAGAGGCAGTATTGCCAGCAGCATCGGTTACTGTTGCAACAACCGTAAATTGACCCTCGACCAACTCATCGGTTGCTTCGATTGACCACGACCCATCAGCATTTGTGGTTACTTGCACAGTTTCTGTTGCGCCATCGCTGCCTGTAAAGGTAACAGTAACAACCGCACCTGCGTCAACATCTTGCGTAGTACCACTAATTGTTGGAGTGGTATCATTAGTATCAATAATAAAATTAATACTTACGGTTAAATCTACATTACCGACCGTACTTGCTTGTGCCTCATTGCCTGCATCGTCTATAACGGCTGCAACTACGGTAAAATCCCCTTCAGGCAAAGGCTCTGTAACTTGAGCGCTCCAAGAACCATCTTCTTGCGTGACCGCTAAAAGATTAAAAGTACTGCCATCACTTGCGGTAATCGTTAGGGTTATAGTGGTACCAGCAGGCACGTTACCGGTATTACCACTTAAAAATGGCGTGGTATCGTTTGTATCTGCAATAGAGTCAATTTGAATAGAAATAGGGGCAAATGTAACTTCACCACTTGTTTGCGCGGATGCTTCGTTACCCGCCGGGTCACTCACTGTAGCGGTAACACTAAACTCTCCGCCAGGAATAGCGTTGGGCGATTCAACACTCCACGTGCCATCAACTTCAAGTGTCGTTGTTAAGGTTTGTATATTACCGTCGCTATCGGTTACTAAAACAGTAATTACAGAGCCCTCTGGTGCCCCTTCAACACGGCCTACAAAAGTAGGCGTTGTGTCATTAGTGTCTGCAATGGCCGTAACCGTTATCTCAGGGCTAGTTAAATCAACTAACCCTTGCTCTATAGCTTGTGCCTCATTACCTGCAGTGTCGGCCACGGTTGCATTAACTTCAAACTCACCTTGTGCTAAAGGTGTAGAAACACTTACAGACCAGCTGCCATCATCATTTGTTTGCGTTAACAGCGTTTGAACTTGCCCATTAATATCAGTAATAACCACGGTAATTACCGAGCCTGCTGGCACATCTTGCGCAGAGCCAGTAATAATTGGGGTTGTATCTTGCGTATCGGCAATCGCATTAATTTCTACAATTGGCGCCGTTAAGTCAATAACTCCAGCATCACTTGCAAGTGCTTGGTTGCCTACGCTATCACTCACCTGCGCATCAACAGTAAAATCACCTTCTGGTAGTGCCACACCCACATCAACAGCCCAACTACCATCTTCACCGGTAATGGCTGTTAAAAGCTGCACTTCGCCTGCACTGTCGGTTACTGTGATTGTTACTTCAGTACCTTGTGGCACACCGGTTGTAGTACCAGTTAATGGCGGCGTAGCATTATTAGTTTCACCCGCTACTGTAACTGTAATTTCTGGAGCGGTTAAATCAATACTCGCAACAGCTTGGTCAATTGCTTGGTTACCAGCGGCATCAACTGCTACTGCGTTAACATTAAACTCCCCTTCAGCTAAAGGCGATGTAGTGGTAATACTCCAATTACCTTGTGCATCAACTTGTGTAACAATTGTTTGTTGTGTGCCTGTGCTATCGGTAAGAGTTACAGAGACGTTGTCGCCAGTATTCAAACCCGCTACCGACCCCGTAACCGTTACTGTTTGAGATGCAGAGTCTGCAACAGGGTCAATATTAATTACTGGCGCTGTGGTGTCTATTTCAATAGAAATAGCATCGTTAAACGCATTACCATCTGGATCGGTGGCTTCTACAACTACGCTCACGGGTCCATCGGCTATCGGGTTAGGTAGTGTAATTTCAAACGTGCCATCTGGGCCAATAACCGCGCTTACTACTTGAGAGTTACCATTTTCATCTGTCACAGTAATATTTACTGTTTCACCCACTAAGTTTTCACTTGTACCACTAATTGTTGGCTGAGATGAATTAGTTAAACCTACTTCATTTAATGATATAGACGCAGTGCCATCATCAGGAACTACCCCATCAGAGGTATCGCGAATATTTAGCGCTTCTGTAGAATCAGGAGCAAAGCTTGAATCAAATGCAACGCTATTAGGGTTAACCCCCTCCGCAATACGTGTAAGCTGAACAAATGAGCTTCCTCCACCAGAGCCCGCACCACCAGCACCACCTGCGGCTGTTGCTTCTAAATTATCTAAAATATCACCATCGCCCTCTAAGGCATCTAAAAAGTCAGTAACATCAGAATTAGCCGCCGTTTGGCCATCGTTATTATCATTTTGTTCTAAGCTTGCAATGGCCGCATCTAGGCTTTCGTCAAACACTGTGGTTTCGCTGCTATCGCGGGTTTCTTGTGCTAATAAATCAGGGGTGATCTTTACGTTTTGATTAGCAGGAATCGACAGTGTTTCTCCTTGCACATCAATTGTTAGCGATGAATTATCGGCGGTAACCACTAAATCGCCCACAGTAATAGTATCGCCAACTTCAAGTGGCTTAATTGTGCCATCTTCTAAAACAACACCAGCAGACCCTTTTAAGTCTATTACTAATAATTGATTAGATTCCATTTTACTTACCTCAAACATAAGAATTAAAAACTATTAATTAAAATGTAGAACAGCAAAACGCATTAGATACTGTACTCAAGTACAGTTTTTAAAAAAACATTAAAAATAAAAAAGTGGTAGATAATAAATTTTATGCTAGCCAAAACGATTATTTGCGAAATATGCATTTATTGACTAAACCATATGGTAGGTATTGATAGCCCAAGTAACCCTAAGAGGAAGAAATGATTACAAAAAATACTTTACTAAAGCAAAAAGGAAAGCTGCTTATAGGTTTAACGCTAAGTGCGCTTGGCGCAACTAACGTGGTAAAAGCCGATGACAGTTCTGTGGCACCGCTTACATACGTCACCAGTAAAGCAATTGAAAATAATCCAGAGGTACAACAAGCATGGCATACATTTAAATCCTCAATTTATGGCGTAGATGCAGCCCGCTCAGGCTACTTACCTAGCGTTGATGTATCTGCCAGCGCAGGTTATGAGCGCCGAAACTACGGTATAGAAGACGAATACAACCGCAACACTGCAGAGCTTAGTGTTACTCAAATGCTTTACGACGGGTTTAGAACATCTAACACCGTTGAAAGGTTTGAGCGTATTCAGCTCATTCGGTATTTTGAATTACTCTCACAAACAGAGCAAACTGCATTAGATGCATCTATTGCATTTTTAGATGTGCAAAAATTTAAAGAACTTGTGACACTCGCTGAAGAAAACCTGCAAGAACACGAGTCTGTATACCAACAAATTGAACAAAGTGTAGGAGCCGGTGTTGCCCGAGCAGCAGATCTAGAGCAAATTAGCGGGCGCTTATCGCTAGCGCAATCTAATGTGCTAACCGAGTACGCTAACCTGCACGATGTAACCGCGCGTTATTTAAGAGTTGTTGGCGAACTACCCGTTAATGATATAAAACAAGCCAAATTAGATGAGCAAAACGTGCCCATTTCTATTAACCAAGCGCTTGATATAGCCTATAAAAACAGCCCTGCTTTTTACGCATCGCTTTATAATATAGAGGCGCAAGAAGCCAATGCTCAGGCACAAAAGGCAGCGTTTCATCCAAACGTAGACTTATCTGCCCGTTACGGCACACAAGACAGAGACGAGCTAGGTTTAAACGAAACAAGAACCGAAGCACGGGTAGGTATAGACATAACCTATAACCTGTACAACGGGGGCCTAGATAGCGCCAACCTTGAACAAGCATACCAAGATGTAAATATTGCCAAGTATCAACGCGATCAAGCTTGTGTTGATATTCGTCAAAGCCTACAAATTGCCTATCATAATGTGAACAATATAGAGCAAAAGCTACCCACGCTTGAAAGCTATAAAAACTCTTCAAACAGAGTAAAAATAGCCTACCGAGACCAATTTGATATTGGCCAACGCACCTTGCTTGATGTACTTGACGCTGAAAACGAAGCATTTCAATCTAACCGCTCATACATTGTTGCTCAATACGATAGACAAACAGCCATTTTAACTATGCTTAACGAAATGGGTAAACTATTGCCAGCTCTAAATGTTATGTCTGACAAGTACCCAACATTAACAGAGTTAACAGATGACCCAATCGTGCATAACGCACAAAATATATGCCCAAGTTACGATGTAGCTGCCACCTTTAAGCGCAAAGCTTTTTTACAAAAAAAAGCCAAGCAAGATAACGCCTACATGAGCGTTACAGCAATGCCTAGGTATTTAGAAATGCCACCAGAGACCCCTAGCGCATCGAGTTTTGCAGATGACGATAACGATGGCGTACCTAACGAGCAAGACACCTGCCCAAGCACGCCAGCGGGAACAAATGTAGATCTGTCTGGGTGTACTTTGTATGACCAAGCGACCGACTCAGTTGAAATAGGCATTCCCTTTTCAGCCGACTCAAGCCAAGTGCGCCCAGAGTACTTGCAAGAGGTAGAAAAGCTCGCGGAGTTTTTAAAAAATAACCCTGACAAAAAGGTAGAGATCCAAGGTCACGCCTCATTAGATGGCGATAGAAAATACAACCGCAAACTTTCAGAGCAACGCGCCTTTGCCGTAGCACAATTACTTATTGAGCAATTTGGTATAGCGCCTAATCGTGTTCAATCATTTGGTTATGGTATTGATCAGCCACGCGTTAATGAAATTTCGGTACGTGCTAATGCGGCAAACCGCCGTATTGAGGCGGTTATTACCGATAGTTAAGAGGTGCTTAAAACAAATAAATTTAAAATGTTTTACATAACATTGGATGGTATATGGAATTAAATGATGTACTTGATCATGGCGGCGCACTGGTAGATTGCCTTGCAGTATTGTGCCGCTTTCATGATAAAGATTTTTCAAGGGAGGCCTTATTAAATGGCCTCCCACTAACAGATGGAAACTTAACGCCTTCAGGTTTTGCACGTGCTGCAAAACGTGTGGGCTTTAAATCAAAAGTTGTAAATAAGCCTCTTAATCAAATTAATACTGCTTTATTACCCGCCATTATTATTTTAAATAATAACCAAGCGTGCGTGGTAACCGCTATTGATAACCAAAAACAAACAGCGCAAGTTACTTACCCCGAGCTAACCGAGTCTGTTGTAGAAGAAGATCTAGAACAGTTAATTGGAAAATCAACAGGTTTAATTATTTATGCTCATCCAGAGTTTATGTTTGATGAGCGCTCCCCAGTGCTTGAAAAGCTCTCTAAAGACGGCTGGTTTTGGGGCGTAATAAAAGAATGCCGCGCACTGTACAAAGATGTCATAATCTCCGCCATTGCATTAGGCGTTTTGTCTGTTGCTATGCCTTTATTTGTAATGAATGTATATGACCGAGTAGTTCCTAATCATGCAACAGAAACCCTTTGGGTTTTAGCCATCGGTATTTTAATAGCGCTGACCGCCGACTTTGTACTGCGCTTAGTACGCAGCTACTTTGTAGAGCTTGCGGCAAGTCGTATAGATGTAAAAGTGTCTGCGGTTATTATGGAGCGCGTACTTGGTATGAAGCTTAAAAATAGGCCCTCATCAGCGGGGTCATTTGCTAGTAACATACAATCGTTTGAAGCCGTACGTAACTTTTTTAGCTCAATAACCTTGGTCGCGCTGGTTGATTTACCCTTTGTTGCTATATACCTAATTGTTATTGCAATAATAGGTGTACCGCTAAGCCTACCCATTATCGCAGGTGCCCTAATACTTTTAAGTTATGGCATAGCAGCCCACAGAAAACTTGAAGCGCTGTCAGAGCAAACCATGAAAGCAAGCTCAATGCGCAACTCCATACTTGTAGAAAGCTTAACCAACATTGAAGATGTAAAAAGTTTTCACAGCGAATGCAAAACCCAATCAACATGGGAAAAATCAACTATTTATATTGCTCAGGTTAATGCGCAAAGTCGCCTAATCTCAAGCTCAATCTCTAATAGCGCAGCGTGGATACAACAATGTGTTGGCGTGATCATTATGATCATCGGTGTTCATTTAGTTATTGAAGGCGAGCTCACGCAAGGGGGATTGATTGCCGCTTATTTACTTTCATCACGTGCAATGGGGCCGCTTGGGCAATGCGCCGCCGTACTTGCGCAATATCATCATGCTGCTATTGCTATGCAATCGCTTAACGAAATAATGGAGAAAGACGTTGAGCGCCCGCCAAATAAACATTGGTTAAGCCACCCCGTATTAAACGGCGAAATAGAATTTAAAGACGTATGCTTTAAGTATGAAGACGACGCGGCCGATGCGCTTAGTAATATTAGTTTTAAAATAAATGCAGGCGAAAAAGTGGCTATTTTGGGGCGCAATGGTTCGGGTAAAAGCACCCTCGAAAAACTTATTTTAGGCCTTTACGACCCAACCGCAGGCTCCGTAATGGTCGATAACAACAATATACAACAAATAGACCCCGCAGAACTTCGTCATAACATAGGGTACGTACCACAAAATATAGCGTTGTTTTTTGGTAGTTTAAAAGACAACCTCACTATTAGCGCATGGCATGCTAAAGATGAGCAAATTATTAGCGCATGCGAAAAAAGCCAGTTATTCGAGTTAATCAACTCTCACCCCGATGGGTTTGACCTACAAGTTGGTGAGCAAGGTCGCTTGCTATCTGGCGGCCAAAAACAAGCAATTGGTATAGCGCGCGCACTTATAAACGACCCCCCTATTATGCTGTTAGATGAGCCTACCTCATCGCTTGATCACAATAGTGAAAATAAAATTATTCAAAATTTAAAAACCGCCACCCAAGACAAAACCTTAATTGTAGTTACTCACCGCTCGTCTTTACTTTCGTTGGTTGATCGCATTATCGTGCTCGATAACGGAAAAATAGTTGCCGATGGGCCTAAACAAAAAGTAATTGCCGCACTGAATAACCAAACAGTGGAGCAAGCATCATGAGTGACAATAAAAAGCCACTAGAGCAGCGCTCTTTTGAATCAGTAAGTAAAGCAATAGAAGCACGTAAAAAAGGTAAGCCTTCAATCTTTAATCGCTTATTTAAAGGCTGGCTTTCGCCTCCTGAATCACAAGATTGGGTAGTCGATGCGCAGTGGGAAAAAATGCAGCAAGAGCCTGCCAGCGCACGTTTTTTGTTATACCTCATTTGCATTGCATTTATATTGCTTACAATTTGGGCAGGCTTTGCGCCACTCGATGAGGTAGCCCGTGGTGAAGGACGCGTTATCCCATCAAATAAATTACAGTTAGTGCAATCTTATGATGGCGGTATGGTAGAAAAAATAAATATTCGAGAAGGGCAAATTGTTGAAGAAGGTGACGTATTAATAAAAATCGACCCTACTCGTTTTATTTCAAGCTTTAGAGAAAACCAATCTAAAGTGCAATCACTCACTGCAAAAGTAGCCAGGTTACAAGCCCTTACCAGAAAAGAAGATCTCGTTTTTCCTGATGAACTTGTTAAGCAAGTACCCGAGGCGGTCGCTCATGAGCGCTCAATATATTTAAGTAATCGCCAAGAATTAGAGCAGCAAGTGGCAATTCATAAACGCCAGTTAGAGCAACGCAGACAAGATCACATTGAAGCAAAAGCCGCTTTGCAACAACACACAAGCGCTCTAAGGCTAAGTAATCGTGAGCTGCAAGTAACACGCCCACTGTTAAGAACTGGTGCTGTATCTGATATCGACATCATCAGGTTAGAGCGTGAAATAGTTGATTTAAACGGCGAAATAAACCGTACTAAAGCAGTAATTAACCGGAGTTTATCGGCTATCAACGAAGCTAAAAACAAAGTAACAGAAGTCGAACTTGCGATGATCAACCGCTGGAACAATGAGCTTTCGGAGGCATTGCTGCGTTTAGAGTCGATAAAAGAAACCGAATCAGGGCTTGCCGACAAAGTGGCCCAAACTGAGATCAAATCACCGGTTAAAGGCACGGTACAACGTTTATTGGTTAATACCGTAGGCGGCATTTTACAACCCGGCAGTGACGTTTTAGAAATAGTCCCTTTAGACGATCAACTTATTGTTGAGGCAAAAATACCGCCGAAAGATATTGCCTTTTTACGCCCTGGGCAGCCCGCCATGATTAAATTCAGCGCCTATGATTTTGCGGTATACGGCGGACTAGAAGCCGAGGTACTGCATATAAGTGCAGATACAATTACCGACGACAGAGAAAATACTTTTTATTTAGTGCAATTAAAAACCACTAAAAATAACTTTTCAGAAGAGTTGACTATAATTCCAGGAATGACCACACAAGTGGATATTATTACTGGTAAAAAAACCGTCTTGGAATATTTACTTAAACCCGTACTCAGAGCTACATCGCAAGCAATGACAGAACGCTAAACTGAATTTATTGGAGTAAATTAATGCGTCAAAGTATATTTATTACACAACCCGAACTTGAATCGAGCCACTGGCGAAGTGCGTTTGCAGGTTGTGTAATATGCACCAAAGAACCAAAACAAATTAATGCATCAAGTATTATATGGGTTCTGGCGGGCACTTCGGGATGGCTTGAACTGGTAAAAAAATATGCCCAAAAACGCTTGCCAGTTATTGTAATGACCACAAATCTAGAAATAGAGGAACTTAGAGCAGCCCTGCAAGCGGGCGCAAGAGGCTATGTAGAAGCACTTGCATCTAAAGTAATATTACAACAAGTACTCGAGACTATTTGCTCAGGCGGCCTGTGGTTACCTGGGCAGCTACTATCTAATATTGTTGGGGCACTAAGTCAGCAGCAAATAAATTACACCCAAGCCTGCGATATTCAAAGCTTAACTAAACGCGAACGCCAAGTTGTTGATATAGTTATAACAGGGGCAACCAATAAACAAGCCGCTGAGTCACTTAATATTACAGAGCGGACAATTAAAGAGCACATGAGCTCAATTTTCACTAAGTTAAAAGTGCGCGACCGTATACAACTTATGTTAGCAGTTAAAGGTAACTAACCTAGGCTAGAATAACAAAACCTTCGCCAGTTATAGTTAAACTTACTAAACAACGGCTTATAGGTTAAATACTGAATTGCATTTACCTATTCGCCGCCATTGTTAAACAGCTCCCCTTTTAATTAAAGAGTCGCTTTACGACTCTTTAATTACCCCATCAAAACCAAGATTAACCAGTGTATCTATATCGTCTTGGCTTGTTACGCCCTGCGCGACCACTTTAATACCAATAGAGTGCGCTAATGTGCAAACACCGCGTAAGAAGGTTTGATTGTCTTGGCTGTAACTAATGTTATGTGCGTAAATGCTATCTATTTTAAGCATTTCTAAGCCAAATTCTTGAATGTTCTTAATCTTAGTAAATTCAGGCCCCACACGTTTAAGTGCCACTTTAGCGCCCATACAACGCACCTGCTCACAAAATTCCTTAAATATATCCTTTTCGTTTACGACAATGTTTTCGCGTATATCAAAACATATATTTTTTGCCAAATCAGGAAAGGCAGACACATAGGTTAATACCGAGGCAAGCGCGGTATCATCCATTAATGTTTGCGCCGAAAGCTCTACAGCAATCAATTCATTTGGCGGCGCTTCACCGTACTGTTTAACAATTTGCTTGATTAAACTCCAATCCAAACGCGCTAATAGGTTTAAGCGATTAGCCCATTGATAGTAGTAGCTTGATTTATAATGTTGGCCGCCAAATTCTAAACTTAAACTAAGCTGATGCTGCAACAAGGTATCGTTAAAACCCATAACCTCTAAACAATTTAACTGTATAGTTTTTTGCTCAAGCGCATCCTCAATAGCCTTTTGCCAGCCAGTAGAGTCATCAAAAATTTCACTCTTTTGTTTATTATCAATGACTTTTGCTTGCACCCCAGGTTTGTTACCTGCTGTTTTTAATAAACCATCTACACGGCGTAATAAATCAAAGCGGGTGTCGTTTTTCTCTATGTAGGTACAACTGTGTACAATGGCCAAATCAATATTTTTGTATTCATCAACAATCGATTTGTGCAGTGCGGTTATTTGCTCGCTAAGCGCCTGAATATCATCAGTATCGCTAAACAACACAGTAAAGTCGGTATGTGATATACGCGCAATATAGTTTTCTGAAAAGTGCGCCTGATTCGACTCTAAAAACTGTGTTAACACCTGAGAAAAACGGCGCAAAAAGTTAACCATTTCTACACGGCTAATCGATTCACTTATTTTATCTAAATTAACCACCCTAAATAAAAACAAAGCACCATGGGCATGATCTTTCACTTTTTGTAAATGAGCCTCTAATGTGGCACTAAAATACTCTCGATTGGCAAGCCCTGTTAGCTCATCGTGCTGGGCTTTAAAACGCAACTCCTCTAAGCGCTTATTATCTTCTTTTATAATGCGACTAAACCGTGTCGATAATAAATTCATCGACTGCACAAGGCGTGCAAACTCAAAGGTTTTTGGCACTTTTGATTTAATGAAACGCTTATCGCCAAAGGCGTTAGCTTGGTACACCACATCATCAAGTGGCGTTAAAATTCTACGTAATAAATACGCACTTATGGCACAGGCAAAAAAGGCCACCACTAAAAAGCTAAAAAACAATTTGAGAGCGCTTTCCCACAATGCTTGCTCAGCATATTGGCTGTGGCTTTCAACAAATAAGGTGCCAAATTGCTGCCAACCGTTGTTAACCTGCCCTACACCTGGCTGTACATTAAGCCCATATACCGCTCTAAACCAAGCTGGTGCGGTATTTTCTAACGTGTCGGTAAATAAGCGCTTTACAATAATCTCACCATTTGGGTCTTGCAGTTCTATGCGTTTGTAGTGACCGGTATCAAAAGTGGCCGACACTAACAGCTCAAGCTCTACAGGATCTTTTTCAAGCTGGCTAATCATCAGCGCTAAGGAGCTGGCATTATCAACATTTTTTAAATACAGCTGCGTAGAAAAATAGTTTCTAGCAGAGTTAGTACTTATTAACACGCTACTTATAAAGCCAACAAAAATCACCACCAGCAAGGTGATCCACAGCTCTTGCCTAAGAGTGATTTTTCTTTTTTTGAAAAACTTAAATAAGGAAAATGACGCCATTACCACATAACCCCTTCTTGTGATGTCTGCTCCAAAATTTTACGCCAACGCGATAGCCTTGCTGTCGGGCTGGCTACACTTTTAGTCGAGTTATTTGCCCATAAACCTTGGCTGTTAAAACTAAATACCGGGCTTAAATCAACGCGTTTTGCTGCAGGTAACACTTTTGTTATTAAACTATCTAAAATAAGCGGCTGAGCATTAGGCGTAGCAAAGTAGCCTAATACCATGTGTGCTTGTGTTTTGTTTGTACCAGCAAGCTTAGCTTTTACATATATAAGCCTAAGCTTGTCGTCGCTTACGCCTAAGGCGCGTAAACTAATGTATTTAGCAATGGCATAATCTTCACAATCACCTAAACCACGGCCAAGAGTTTCTAATGGCGTAGCCCAATAGTCGTTTTGCTTCCAAAGCTGTATATCGGTTTGGTATCGAAGATTGCGTGCAAAAAAGTCGTTAACAATTAAAATTTGTTGTTGTTCTGGTTTATTTTGGGTGCGCACCAACATAGTTTGCCAATTACGCGCCACAGTGACTCGCGCAGGGCCATATTTTTGCCCCATTAATTCTATAAAGGTATTAAATTGAATAGTTAAACGACTCGCAAACACGCCGCTTGAAAGTAAAAAAAATAGCAGTAAATAGCGCAAATTGCTTTTGCACCAAAAAAATAGCTTATTAGAGGAAAGAGTGGGCCTAAGTGTCATTCACAGCCCAAAAAAAGAAAAATTAAAAACATACACCAAACGCTACACTACTTGTTCAAATATTATTCGTAACAACAGCATAGCACTCAATATAAAAGGATGAGATATTTTGTATGTGTTTTTTTACTAGATTTAAATTTTAACTCGGTCATTTCAACATTACTTAATACATTAACTAACGTATTGAACCATCGTTGTATTTAAAGCTGATTTATCAAACCCTAGATTTACAGAAAAACGCTCCCGTAAATAGCAAAGTTATGTATTGCTGTACGAGTATATTCCACGCGTTTAACACTAAAACCAGCTGCTAAAATAGCAGCTTAATATAGCTTTACTATTTAAAGTACTGGCCAGTTACTTAGTAGTAGGTCACTTTTTTAACTTCTCGCGGCTTAATTTCACCTATGTATAAGTCGTGGACGCGCTTCATGTTTAGCTCAAGCTCGGTAACGTATACATCGTCAACTGAGTAAGTTTTAATAATTTGCGCACCTTTAATTATGCCCTGCACTTTACTTTCCATGTAATCGTTTTGAGCAATAGCACCTGCTACAGACGTGCCCGCTGTAATTTTTTGCCCATAAACTTGCTCAGTCAGTTCACGGTACGCCTCAAGCTTAGAGGCTTTAATTGCCATTAATTGCTTTTGTGATTTATTAGCCCCTTGCTGCAAGCTAATAGGTGCATAACCAACCGCTTTAAGTATGGGATAATTATTTGGCTCTACATATTTGTACTCAACATGTTTATCAAACACGTTGCTGCAACCGGCAAGGCCAAGGCCTGCTAAAGTAAGTAATATAATTGCACGCATTTATTTGCACCCTTTAAACTAATTGCGCAAATAAATGCAGGTTTAATGCCATTTGTTATAAAGTCCTCATATTGGTGCAGTCCTTGCTTAGCTAAAGCGTAATTAACTAATTTTATGTGGAGTACCAGTATGAATACGTTTTTATCATCACTATTTGCAGGTGTTACTAGCGCTGCATTATTAACGTTTTCTGCCAGTACTTACGCACAATGGTTTGAATCTACCGGCCATGCACAAATCCAAAATGGCGACATAAGCAGTGCTAAATCGGCCGCGATTAAAGATGCAATTACACAAGCATTAGTGTTTTCTGGCGCCCGGGTTAGCTCGGTACAAACCTTGGTAGATGGCGTGCTAACGCAAGATCAGCTAAAAATTAGTAGCCACGGCGAAATACAAAAAATAGAGCTGGTAAGCGAGCAACGCCAAAATCAACAATTTGCCATTACGCTTAGGCTTGATGTATTTGCCCAAACAGAGCAATGCCCACAAAGTAACTTTAATAAATTTGTTGCTGTAACCCAAAGCCAGCTTGTTTATCGTGAACATGCCTTAATGGGTCAAATATTTGACGTAAATAAAGCCATTAGTAAAAAGTTATTTAGCGCTTTGCAAAGCACAAAAATGAGCGCCCTGCCCGTTGCTTACTACAATAAAGCAATTAATGTAGACAATTACTTTAATCAGCAGCACGACTACTCAAATGCACAACTAGAAGAGCTTTCAGCCAGAAGCAACGCGCAATATGTTTTATTAAGCCAAATAACCAATTTAGCGCCAAGCGATAAACTCAATAACGACTACGCCTTTTGGCAAGACGAAACCTACCAGCGCAGCTACGCTATTGAGTTTATGTTGTTTGATGGCACCACGTACGAACAATTATGGCAAAACAGCTATCATACCCAAGCTGTATGGCCATTTGAAAAAACAGCTATTGTTGATGTAAATAGTGATAGGTTTTGGCAATCACCTTTTGGGCAAAGTATTAGCGATATAAATCAAACGGTCAGTTACGATATACAAGCGGCTATGGCGTGTTTTCCTACTAAAGGAAAAATAATGCACATGGAAAACAATAAATTGGTGATAAACCTAGGCAAAGATCATGGCCTTAAAAAAGGCCAGCTATTAAGTATTGCGCACCATAACTACTTAACCGATGCACAAGGCAATACTATGCCGCATACCATTACCACGCTTAACACCATTGTGGTTGAGCAACTTTATAAACAAAGCGCAATTGCTGTCAGCCTTAACGATAAGCCTTTGCCTGGGGTACAAATAAACGATGTGGTAGAAGTTGCAAGCCAAGAACGCTAAATAAGCGCCCGCTTTAAATTTGGGTGCTCTGCCAACCACTGGGCTAATTGCTCAACGCCCGCCAAACGAGGGTAATGTTTTCTGCAAGCAAATACCACATTACGTTGCTGATTAGGAAAAATGGCTAAATAATCAATCCCTACACGCTGTGTACACGCAAGCTTGGGCACAAATGTCACCCCGTCATCTATCGCCACCAGCGCCAATAAAGTTTCTAAACTATTGCCCTGATATTGGTTCGACACATCCACTCCCGCAGCAAAACAAAACTTTTGGGCTTGATCTTTAAAGCAATGACCATCACTTAACATTAATAGGCTACAACTTTGTAAATCGCTTAGCGCTACTTTTTTACGGTTAGATAACGGGTTATCGGTTGAAACAGCAACCATAAAGTCTTCTTTGTACACATTAACCGTATGGTAGTTTTTAAGCTCGGGAACATCGGCCAAAATTGCAAAGTCGAGCTCGCCGTTATCAAGCGCCTCTAGCATAGTCGCTGTTTGCATTTCTATAAACGAAAAGTGGCTCTCGCTAAATGCCGCTTTCATAGAGGTCAGTAAAGCGCTGAGTAAGTACGGCGCAATAGTAGGAATAATACCAATTTTTAGCTTACCTTGTAGCGGCCCGTTTGAAGTAGCCGCCAGCTCTTTTAAGATTTCTGTTTGCTCTAAAATAACTTTTATCTGTGTCAACAAACGTTCACCTTGCGCTGTTAATGTAACTTGCTTAGTTGAGCGGTCAAATAAAACAACATTAAGCTCTTGCTCAAGCTTTTTTACTTGCCCACTTAGTGTAGGCTGGCTAACAAAACAGGCATCGGCCGCTTTGCGAAAATGCTTGTGGTGCGCTATTGCTTTTACATACTCTAAATCTTTTAAGTTCAAATTCATCTCCACCTGATAGGCTATACCTATTAGTTTAATACAAACAAACGATTGGAACTATATTTAAATTCTCGCCATAATGGCTCCAACAAATCAAGAGGAACAAACTATGTTAAAGAATATTGAAGGTCAAACAATCCCAAGCGTTACATTTGCAACACGTCAAAACGACGAATGGAAATCAGTAACCACAGACGAAATTTTTACAGGCAGAACCGTTGTTGTGTTTTCACTACCGGGCGCATTTACACCAACCTGTTCATCAACTCACTTACCACGCTACAACGAGTTAGCCGGTGTACTTAAGCAAAATGGCGTTGATGAAATTGTATGTGTATCAGTAAACGATACATTTGTAATGAATGCATGGGCAGAGCATCAAGAAGCGCAAAACATCACATTATTACCTGATGGCAACGGCGAATTTACTGACGGCATGGGCATGTTAGTAGATAAAAATGATTTAGGCTTTGGTAAGCGCAGCTGGAGATACTCTATGCTAGTTAAAGATGGCGTTATCGACAAAATGTTCATCGAACCAGATTTACCAGGCGACCCGTTTGAAGTTTCTGATGCAGACACAATGCTTGACTACATCAACCCAAAACAAACTAAGCCAGAGCCAGTAACCGTATTTACTAAACCTGGTTGCCCTTTCTGTAAAAAAGCAAAAGAGCTACTAACAGAAAAAGGCTACGCATTTGAAGAAGTTGTTATGGGTGCAGGCGCTACATTAACAAGCCTTAAAGCAATCACTGGCCGTGACACTGTTCCACAAATATTTATTGGTGGACAACACATTGGCGGCTCAGACGATTTAGAAAAATACTTTGCTTAATTAAGTAAAAAAATAGCAGGGGCGTACGCGCCCCTCTATATCAATCTCATCGCTCAGATTGAAAATAATAAAGGATACCACTATGAAAGAATTACAAACCGATGTTGTTGTTATAGGTGCAGGTACTGCAGGCTTAAGCGCATACCGTAACGCAAAACAATTCACCCCTAACGTTTTAATGATTGAATCAGGCCCGTACGGTACTACCTGTGCACGCGTTGGTTGTATGCCAAGTAAATTACTTATTGCCGCAGCCGAAGCCGCGCATTCAATTGAAATGGCACCTGCATTTGGTGTACATAGCTCAAAGCCACGAATAGACGGCAAAGCAGTTATGGCACGTGTTAAAAGCGAACGAGACCGCTTTGCAGGATTCGTAGTAGAAGCCGTAGACGACATTCCTGATGAAGATAAAATTCGTGGCTACGCTAAGTTTTTAGACGCCAACCGCGTACAAATCGACGATGACATCATTATAACTGCTAAGCGTTTTGTTATTGCCACGGGTTCGCGCCCATCATACCCAGGCGTGTTTAATAACTTTGGCGACAAACTTATTATAAACGACGATGTATTTAACTGGGACGACCTACCAGAGTCAGTGGCTGTATTTGGCCCAGGCGTAATAGGCCTAGAAATTGGCCAAGCACTTAGCCGCTTAGGCGTAAACGTAAAATTATTTGGTGTTGGCGGCGCAATTGGCCCACTTACCGACCCAGTAATTAAAGACTATGCAAACACTGTTTTTGCTGAAGAATTTTTTGTAGATACCGACTCAAACGTATCTGACATGATGCAAGTTGGCGATAAAGCTCAGCTTACTTACACCGATAAAGACGGTGCTAAACACACCGAGCAATTTGACTACGTACTTGCAGCCACAGGCCGAGTACCCAACGTAGACAAGCTAGGTTTAGAGAATACCAGCATAGAGCTTGATGAGCGCGGTGTGCCACACGCCGACCCGCACACAATGCAATGTGGTAACTCAAATATATTTATAGCGGGCGATGCCAGCAATATGATCCCCCTGCTACACGAAGCATCTGATCAAGGCACCATTGCCGGTCAAAATGCTGGGCGCTTCCCCGATGTACGCATTGGCCTTCGCCGCGCAAAAATTGCCGCAGTGTTTAGCGACCCACAAATAGCAATGGTAGGCGACAGCTACAAACAAATTACAGACCGCCTAGGTGAATGTGGTTGCTTTGAAGTAGGCGAAGTGAGCTTTGAAAACCAAGGCCGCAGCCGAGTAATGCTTAAAAATAAAGGCCACATGCGCGTTTACGCAGAGCAAGGCACAGGCTTATTTTTAGGTGCAGAATTTATTGGCCCACAAGCCGAACACCTTGCTCATTTATTAGCATGGGCTGTGCAAAACAAAATGACCGTACCAGAAATGCTGGATATGCCATTTTACCACCCAGTAATTGAGGAAGGTTTACGCACTGCCCTACGCGATTTAAATGCTAGACTTAAATTTGGCCCAGATATTATTAACAGCTGTATGGAATGCGGACCAGGCGCTTAACTTTTATACAGTAATAAAACAAATACATACTTGCTAACAAAAAGCCAAAACAGTCGTTTTGGCTTTTTTATGCGCTTTTTTAACGCATATACCCATTGTATTAAATTATGAGGTATTGATAGCAACAGATAAACAGAGTAATAACACAGGCCTAATTTTCGATAGGCATTTGTTCTACTTAAAAATTTATAACGCCGTTTACGCTTTATTTAGCACGTTAGAATGACTAAATTTTTAATTCGATTGCTATAACCTCTCAAAAATTATTTTAGCTGTTACACTTATTTGATAACTCAATCACAACAAGATGGAAAAGCTATGCCCAATAATAAATTTAGACTAGTCACCCGCAGCGATTTCGACGGCTTAGTATGTGCCGTACTGCTCAAAGACTTAGACCTAATTGATGACATTTTATTTGTACACCCAAAAGACATGCAAGATGGCAAAATAGACATAACTGCAAACGACATTACCACTAACCTACCCTACGTTGCTGGCTGTCACATTGCATTTGACCATCACTTAAGCGAAACCGTACGTAACGCAAGCGATATTAAAAACCATGTAATTGACCCTAAAGCTCCTTCTGCTGCACGCGTTGTTTATGATTATTATGGCGGCGCAGAAAAATTTCCAAACATCAGCACAGACATGATGGAAGCGGTAGATAAAGGCGATGCAGCGCAGTTCTCAAAAGACGAAATACTCAACCCAACAGACTGGGTATTAATGAACTTTATCATGGATGCACGCACAGGCCTTGGCCGATTCCGCGAGTTTAAAATTTCAAACTACCAATTAATGATGAAGCTAATTGATGCCTGTAAAGATCAAAGCATCGAAGATATTTTAAAAATGGAAGACGTAGCCGAACGTGTTGCGCTTTATAACGAGCATAACGAAAAGGCCAAAGAGCAAATAGCACAATGCGCTACCGTGCATAAAAACCTCGTGGTGCTAGATTTAACTCAAGAAGAAACTATTTACGCCACCAACCGCTTTGTTATTTACGCCATGTACCCCGACTGCAATATATCAATTCACAAAATGTGGGGCCTTAAAAAACAAAACGTAGTATTTGCCATAGGCAAATCAATCACCAACCGCAGCTCAAACACCAATGTGGGCGAGTTATGCCTTAAATACGGCGGTGGCGGCCACTTAAACGCCGGTACCTGCCAAGTAGAAACCAGCAAAGCCGAAGCGGTGCTTGGTGAGCTGATTGATACGATTACGAGTGATGGTTGAGCTGTAAGCTGTAAGCTGTAAGCTGTAAGCTGTAAGCTGTAAGCTGTAAGCTGTAAGCTGTAAGCTGTAAGCTGTAAGCTGTAAGCTGTAAGCTGTAAGCTGTAAGCTGTCGAAATTATAAAGCGACTAGATTTATATTTACTCGCTTTTTTGTTTTTAGTTAAAAAATACTTAGGCATTAAAATTACTTTTTCGCTAACGTTTTAACTCAGTAGTTATTGGTATCTTAGGTTTTTTAAGGGCGGCTTTGAGCTATAAGCGGACATTGAGATTGGCTAAATGTCGTAGTTAATTGATTTGTTAAACTGCTCTTTGCGCATATATTCATGAAAAGGAGCGTTACGCGCATATTGTTCTATTTGTCTTTTCTTTAAAGTTTTAGAAAACTTAGTAATAGTAATACCTTAGGTAATTTGTTAAAACTATATCATTCAGAAAATGAGCGTGACATGGGCAGAAATATGCGCGATGAGCGCACTATTAAATTGTTATGCGGTAAGGCATAGTTTCTAACTGGAATATTAAATGATAAATTTTTCAAACTTAAAAAAATATATTCGCTTAATCGCTCTTTTGATTATTTCATTAGTATCTATCGGGCTATATGCCTCAGTCTCAAGTTTGTCGAGCGATGATTTTATTAAAAGCATTTCATTAGCTATTTTTTCAACAGGTTTGGTAATGTTTGTTTATGAATACATTTATACCACTCGGGGAGAAAAATATTTTGAAGAAATAATAGGAGAAAAAGTACCAATATATTTAAAGATGAAATCAAAAGGAATTGAAGATATCTCAGACTCTTTTGAAATTGACAAATACCAAGACAAAATTGTTAACAGTAAGAATATGACAGTTGTAATGAATGATGGGAAATCATTCATTGGACACAACTCATATATATTTAAGCGTCGTTTTAAATTAGAAAACAAAGAAACCAACTTTGTTTTACTTGACCCTCAATCTGACTTCATAGCATTTTTAAATAAAAAAAATGGTAAACATGATGAACATTATTATCAGAGAAAATTATTGGACATTATCAAAGAAATACTTTTTGATTTTGATGTTATTGAAGGGCATAAAATAAATGTTTATGTTCATGGTATGTTCAATACAATGTCAGTTTTGAGGTTTGATGATGTCGCAATGATTAGTTTATATCGTTTGTCGCCTGGAAAATCAATTGTGCCTCACATTGAATTTAGAAATGTGGGCGGAGAATCTGAATTTATTGAAATTGTTGATGACGTAAAGAAATTAATTGAGATTTCCACAAAAATTGATAAAGAAAATTACAAAGATATTAAAGACGCTGTATATAAAAAAATAGATACAAGAACCGCATAACAAGCACTTTAAACGGAACAAAAACAGTTGGCTTTGTTTCGTGTCTCAACAAGAATAGCCAACTACTTTTGTCCGCTTAAGTGGGCGTTGGTATGACTCCCACTGTCAAGTTAAACGCACTGATCCCTGCCTAACTTTTTAAGCCATAATTACTTTAGCTCGAATTAGAGCGAGTTAATACATAGGATGAAGCAAGTAATGTCGTCGGT